>JAZUFS010000372.1:0-9367 GCA_045640805.1 Treponemataceae bacterium | reverse complement strand
CTTAACGGCGTTTGCGTTTGCACCTGGTGTGTTGAAAACAACAACGCCCTTCTTGGTGAGCTCTGCTGTAGGGATGTTGTTTGTACCGGCACCAGCGCGGGCAATACCCTTTACTGTTGCAGGAATGTCCATCTCGTGCATATCAGCTGAGCGGACGAGAATTGCATCCGGGTTAAGGATTTCTGAAGCAATTTCGTAATCATCGCGTGGGAACTGTGCCAGGCCGTCTGGTGAAATCTTATTTAATGTCTGAATCTTGTACATAGTTAATCTCCTTAGTTTTCTGCTGCGAACTTGTCCATGAATGCGATGAGGGCCTTTACGCCTTCAATGCTCATTGCGTTGTAGATAGATGCGCGCATACCGCCGACAAGTCTGTGGCCTTTCAGGTTTACAAGGCCTGCTGCTGTAGCTGCCTTTACGAACTTATCGTTGATTTCCTTTTCCTTTGCAACGCTTGCCTCATCAGTTGCGCCTGTTGAGTACTTTGTAAGGAACGGAATGTTCATCAGTGAGCGGCTTCCGACAGCTGCTGTTGCATGGTAGAACGGTGAGTTGTCCAGGTAGTTGTAGAACAGGTCTGCCTTCTCCTGGTTCCTCTTTGCCATTCCCTGTGCACCACCGTTCTTCTTAATCCACTTCAGGACCTTGCCCATCATGTAGATTGTGTAGCATGGCGGTGTGTTGAACATAGAATCGTTGTCAGAATGTGTCTTGTACTGAAGCATTGTTGGTGTGTTCTCAACAGCCGGTGTTTCAGGAATCAGGTCCTCGCGGATGATGACCAGTGTAACGCCTGCAGGAGCGAGGTTCTTCTGTGCTCCGGCGAAGACAACGCCGAACTTGCTGATGTCCAGTGGCTCAGAAAGGATGCAGCTTGATGCGTCTGTTACCAGTGGAATTGGTGTGCCGTCCGGGCGCTTTGCTTCAGGAATGTAAGCCCACTTTGTTCCCATGATTGTGTTGTTCATGGTGTAGTACAGGTAGTCATAGTCGCCGACGACTGGCTCTACAGTCGGGATGTATGAGAAGTTCTTGTCTTCAGAAGTTGCAAGAACGTCTACTGTCAGGTATTTCTTTGCTTCGGCGATGGCCTTCTTTGACCATACACCAGTGTTTACGTATGCAGCCTTTCCGAGCTTCTTCAGGTTCATCGGAATCATTGCGAACTGAAGGCTTGCACCGCCCTGCAGGAAAAGCACCTTGTAGTTCTCCGGAACGTTGAGCAGCTCGCGTACGAGTGCTTCTGTCTCCTGGATGATTGGCTCGTAAGCCTTTGAGCGGTGGCTCATCTCCATTACTGACTGACCTGTTCCGTTGCAGTCAAGCATTTCTTCTGCTGCTTCTTTAAGGACTTCTTCAGGAAGTGCTGAAGGACCTGCTGAAAAGTTGTAAACACGACTCATTTTGTATCTCCTCATTCTTTCCGGATTTTGAACATCCGGTGTGTTGGTTACCTTATTTGCTGGCGAGGTTCTGCAGTGCGTCAATGACTGACAGGTTCTCGACAGATGTTGTTTCCGGCAGCCGCAAGATGGCTGACGTGTAGTTCACTATGCCGCGTATTCCGCAGGCCGAAAGCCGTAATGCCATTTCCTGGGCTGCATGCTCCGGAACGGCAAGTATTGCGTACTCAATCCCTTCCTGCTTTATGATCCGTTCCATGACGGTTGTTGTATACAGCGGAAAGGGTGCCCGCAGTGTCTCAGTCCGGTTCAGGCTTGAATCAAAGCCTGCAGAAATGGTGAAAGCTGACTTTTCAAAACCGGAATAACCGGTAAGCGCAGTACCCATACGACCGAGTCCCACGATGCAGCATTTCTTTTCTGCAGTGTCCATGTGCAGTTCAGACTGAATTGCTTTCAGCAGTGAGCTGATTGTGTATCCTGCCGGACTTGAACAGGAGGTGTTCAGCATTGAAATGTCACGGCGGACGGTAAAACTTGTCCATCCCGTGTGCTGCTGAATTTCCGCGGATGAAATGATTTCCTTACCCTGTTTTGCCTGCTGCTCAAGAAGTCTTGAAAGCCTGATGAGCCGCTCGCGTGCTGGTTTTGAAATCTTCTGTTCCATCCCGTTGTCCTGTAGTCACCTGCAGAATTATGTCTGCTGTGAAATGTTTCACAATTGACAGTGACTATTATGGCGAAGTAGAAAACAATAGTCAATGAATTTTTAAAAATAGATGTGAAATATTTCACAGCTACCGTCGGATTAGCATTTCTTTACACGAATACTGTTAATTTTCAGACTTTCTTTTAACATTCCCATCTTTTTGTGTTCTATTGTCTGTTGTTTGTGCTATAGTGGAAGAATCTAAGGAGATATCATGAAATTACGTACACGGCTCACTGTCATCATGCTTTTGCTTGCATTCATTCCACTTCTTATTGGAGTTGTAATGGTTGCAATGTCAAGCCTTGTACAAGAGCAGGCTTTGCTGACTAACTATATTCAGGAATACAACAATGTTGCAGCGAGCCGTCTTCAATCCCTTTTTACAGGAAGATCTTCCCTGCTGAAATCGTATTCACAGATTCCTCTTGTACAGCTCTTCCAATGGGAGCAGGCAAAGGGAACCATGATGAACCCGGTCAACGAGGGAATTGTTGAAAAGGTTATTCTTGCCCGGAAGGATGGTACCTATTATACAACCGGTGGTGGAAATCCGTATTTCGGAGGACTGGCGTCATCAGACAACAAATCTGAGAATGCCACTCTTTCATCCATTGCTTCCCGTGATTACTTTCAATATATAGTTACGCAGAATTCAAAGAACGAAGACCGTTCCATGATTGCTGACCCTGTCATTTCTCTCAGCAACAACGCCATTCAGGTCATGGTTGCTCACTCAGTCCGCGGTATGGACGGCAAGATTACAGGACTTATTGCAGGTTCCATTTCCTGGGAACTGCTTGAAAAGAGTCTTGATTCTCTTGAAGAAGAACTGCACGCCAAGTTCGGTACCGACTCACGCTTCATGGTGCTTTCCCATTCAGGAAAATATGTCTATCATTGGGATAAGTCAAAAATCATTCACATAGATGAAGCAACAAAGACGGCAGTGTCGCCATCAGTTTTTGACGGTGATGATGCATCTCTTCTTGCCATTTCAGCACCTATTCTTGAAAGAGAAACGGGCATGGCAGATTATGTTGACGGTGAAACGGGAAAACAGTACATCTGCGTTTATGAACCCATTCAGGAAACAGATTTCTCTGTATGCATGTTCCTGCCACGTTCCGTCATGTACGATACTCTTCGTACAGAAATGGTGTATGCGGCAATCATCCTGCTTATTTCGCTTATTGTTGTTGCAATCATAGCCCGCCTGTTTGGTGGTTCAGTTGTCAGGCCTCTTAAGCAGATTGCAAACCTGTTGCATGAAATTGCAGCCGGTGGCGGTGACCTTACCCAGCGTCTGCCTGAAAAGGGAAATGATGAGGTAGCTGATATCAGCAAGAACTTCAACGTGTTCTGCGATTCTCTTGCCCAGTTGCTGGGTGAAGTCCGTACAGAAGCGGGTAAACTTGATAAGGTTTCTGACAATCTGGCAGGAACGCTTGATCAGACGCAGGAAGCTGTATCCCATATTTCAGGCAGTGTCGACACGCTTGCAGATAACTCTTCAACGCTTACTAATTCAGTTGATAACACATCAAGTGCAATTCACGAGATTGTACGCAATGTTGAAAGCATGAACAACCAGATTTCAAGCCAGGCTCGCAGTGTTGCAGATTCTGCAGCTGCTATTGAGCAGATGGTCGGCAACATTCAGTCGGTTTCAGCAAATCTGTCAAAGTCAAGTGATACGTTTGCTTCCCTTAAAGATGACTCTGACAACGGACGCAGCATAATGGAAGCCGTTATTGAAGCTGTCCGCGCAACAGGTCAGCTTTCACAGGAACTGCTTGAAACAAACGAGGTGCTTGGTACTATAACCAGCCAGACAAACCTGCTTGCCATGAACGCGGCAATCGAGGCTGCTCATGCAGGTGAAGCAGGAAAGGGCTTCTCTGTAGTTGCAGATGAAATCAGAAAGCTTGCTGAAGATTCAGCTGAACAGTCAAAGAAGATTGCTGAAGTACTGATGGCGACGGTAGAGAATATCCAGAAGGTTGTTGACGAATCTTTGCAGGCAAATGATGCGTTTGATACTATTTCAAACCAGATTCAGGCTGTTGACGGACTTATTCACGAGGTCACCGATGCCATGGCAGAACAGGCCGAAGGTTCAAAGCAGGTCCTGGAAGCGCTTCGTCAGATGCAGGATATTACGGCTGAAATTCAGTCCGGTTCTGGCGAGATGACAAACGGAGCAGAACTCATTCAGTCTGAAATGGATAAGCTTGATAAAGTTGCTGTCGTCGTTCGTGAAAACGCGGATCAGATGCAGGCAGGTGTTACATCTATTACACAGACAATGAGTTCCGTTGCACAGCTGTCACGTGAGAACAAGGAACTTGGCGCAAGTCTTGCATCAAAGACAAGCGGATTCACGATGTAAAAAAAGACCTGATATCAGGTACTGACATCAGGCCTCTCTCATTCAGTTAATAACCCCTCGGATCAGATTGGTCTTGAGGGTTTTTTGTTTTTGCTGCGGGAGTTCTTTTCCGGGATGTGGCCTTTTTGTCGGGAGCGGTCAGGAAGCCGAACAGACTGCCACAGATGCCGCCGGTGATATGTGCCAGGGCAGAAATGCCGGATGCAGTTTCTGTCTTGAAAGAAATGATTTCATTTCCAATATACAGCATGCAGACAAGTACGAACGTGAGCGGAATCTGTGAACGGTCAATCGTCGTGTAAGATGACAGAAGAATCATCATGAAGACAATGCCGCTTGCGCCGAGCAGTCCGACGGGAACAAAGCACGCATTGATGACAGCCGTCACAAATGCCGTAGTTGCCATCATCAGTGCCAGAAGGGGACCGCCGAAACGTTCTTCAAGACCAGGACCGAGCAGCAGCAGGAATGACAGGTTGCTTATCAGATGTTCAATATCCGAATGGGCAAAAACATGCAGAAAAAGGCGCAGGTACTCTGCTGGAACCTTGAAATTGAGTGCCATCTCGGTTCCCGGACGGCTTGGAGCAACAAACAGAAGCGGGAATGACGAGAAAATCTTTGACTGGAAAATCAGTTCTGCCACACAGAGCAGTGAAAAAGTGAGCGTTACCGGGGCATTGTAGATAATGCCGAAATGTTTCTTTGTATTCTGCATGTCCTCATTTTCGGCAGAAAAGAGGATTGCATTTAGTCGTCTTCGTTGAATGCACGCTGAGAAACCAGTTCCGGCATCTCAAGCTTTTCGTACTGCATGTTGAACAGATTGCGCAGGTCATCTTCGCAGTTGCAGAACGCCTCGACCAGGTCTGGGTCAAAAGATTTGCCTGCAGCTTTCTTTATCCACTCCGCTGACTCATCATGCTTGAAAGATGCCTTGTACGGGCGTAAGGAACGGAGCGCGTCGTACACATCTACAAGGCCGACAATCCGCCCTGCAAGCGGAATCTCCTCGCCCTTAAGTCCGCGCGGATATCCTGTGCCGTCCCATTTTTCGTGGTGCGTGTATGCAATCTCGGCAGCAAACTCGAATGTATCCTTATCCCGTAGAATCTCATATCCGATAGAGGCATGCGTCTTCATGATTTCAAACTCGACAGGAGTAAGCTTGCGGGGCAGGTGCAGAATGCCATCAGGAATACCGACCTTGCCGATATCGTGCATTGGGGCAAACATCTCAAGCTTGTCACAGAATTCCTCGTCGCAGCCTGCTTCCTCAGCAAGACGACGCGAAAGGCTTGCAATACGTGACAGATGCATTCCTGTCTCGTAATCTCGGACTTCCGCAAGTTCAGTCAGTGTCTTGTAGCAGCTCAGCCGGACATCAGCTTCCTTGTTATAAAGCGTGCGTTCATAGTCGAACATGCGTTTTGCGACGTTCAGCCGTGCCCGCAGTTCCGGAATGGAGACCGGCTTTACCAGATAGTCGTCGGCACCACTGTTAAGGCCTTCAATCAGGTCCGTTGTACTGTCATTTGCTGTCAGGATGAGCGTGTAGCGGTACAGATTATCCTTCAGACCGCGAATTCTTTCACACAGTTCAGGCCCCGTAAGTCCGGGCATAACCCAGTCGAGAATGAGGATATGATAATACTCGCCCTTTTTAATGCAATTCCAGGCGTCATTACCGTTTGTGCATGTTGTGACATCATAGCCCCAGCCCGTAAGGCTATGCTCAAGAAGCGTTCTGACCGCTTTACTGTCATCGGCCACAAGAACGCGCAAAGAATCCGGATAAATCTTGTCGCTCATAATTTCACGTTATCACGAGAAATAACAGGCGTAAACGAAAATGATAAGAATTGCGGGAAGAATTTGCAGTTTAAAAAGAAAAAGCTCTGGTCGTAATAACCAGAGCTGTGCAGCCAACTTCCGGACTTGAACCGATTTTGGCCTTTTCATTACGGTCATGTAGTGTTGTCTAGTGTAGTTTACAGCATATTTCAGCCTTAGACAACACTAGATAACGGTTGGCAGCAAGTTGACCTTTTGATTGACTTGACTTTTTAGTTGACTTTTTTGGTTGCAAGAAACCTAAACAAAGGACGATTTTGATTGTATACTAATAGTATATGAAGTTATACCAAAAACTGAAAAGGCATTATCGTTGCTGACAGTATCAGAGGTAATTGAAAAATGATGAAAGAGCTCCCGTATATTCTTGATTACTACGACAAAGAAGTTTCAAAAATGATCAGCCAGAAGTATGGGTATTCCACCATGGATTCATTTAAGAAGTTCCTGAAATCTGAAACATATGCAATGCTTTCTAATCCGGAACTTGAAATGTGGGATTTCAGCTGTGCTGGAATTTTCGATATGTGGGAAACAGAACAGAAGACCGGGAATCCACGAAACTCACTATTCATCACGAGGGATTAGCATGACTAAAGAAATGGATTTCTTCATTTTCCTTATGGAACAGTACGCTTTCCACAAAAGCACCACAGCAAACAAGGTTCTGGAACAGCTTGAATCTCTGAACCTTACCGACTATGTATTCGGTATGTATGAAATGTACCACACCGAAGCGCTGGATAATGCATTCTCAGATATCGATGCCCAGATAGCCAAAAAGTCCGCGTGAAAACCCTTTCCAATCTTGATTTCGATATGTCTGAAAATGACATCAATAAGGCTGTACGTAAAATGGGCCGTGAGGAAGCACGCGCTTACTGGGGTCAGGCACTTGTAGACAGGGGCTACAAGGCCCTGCATGGCGGCCAGTCAGATGCCGGCCTGCTTCAGAAAGGCGAAGACGGCAGATATTCTGTTGCAGATAAATCTCCGGGCTATGCCGTTGCCGGTAAGAAATACTGGGATGGTGATCGATGGGTTGACTATACAGGAAGCACAGCTGTGCAGGCGAATGAAAAGATACTTCAGGAACGGACGAAGGATAAGCTTGATAAAATCATCAGGGAAAACAGCGGTAAAGCATTGACAACGGATGACTTTAAGGGCAGTAAGACAGAAGGAAGGCCAGACCTTCCTTCTGAGTCCGGCAGGGAGGCGTAAAAAAGAAAGGCAGCTGTAAGCTGCCTTTCTTTATCTCTCATAATCATACTGTTTTGGTTCTTGTTTTTTCACCGGTCTTTTATAAATCATCGAACAGCCGATACTGCCAATTGGTTCCCAGCCTTCTTTTTCATATTTTTCCCTTTCACATGAACTAAAATTTATTGCTTTTGATTCCCATATGGGAAGGCCGTCCGGGGTGGTTGCCTGCTCGAATTTTACATTCTCTTTTGCCTGCAGTTTTGCCATAAGCTCTTTGTTCAGATTAACCATATCCTGGTTCATTTCCATTAATTTATTAATCATTTCTTCTGATTCCATGATGAGTTCTCCTTATAGATACAGTATAAAGCACAAAACTTAATCTGAGAAGGTTTCGTTTGTTGGATTGCAATATGAATGGATGCTGCAGGTTATATAAAAAAGCCTTGAATGGACACACAGAAGAGGGCTCTTATTACCCACACGAATGTCCACTCAAGGCTCTTTCACTCTATCATGAACTGCAGAAGCCGTCAATAAATTAACGGTTTAATTACAATTCTTCAAGCTGCGCTATAATGATAGTTGCCTGGGGAGACCCCGTTAAATCGGGTAAGTTGGGAACAGCGGGCAAGATGTTTATCTTGCCCTGTTTTATTTCTGCTTCTCCAGGTACTTAATCCGTTCTTCCGGTTTCAGAACTAACGAGCCACCGAGTTTCTGGATTGTAATGGGCGTTTCCCCTTTGTTTTCTATCCACAGATTTCTGTTTGCTGTCTGCATTGAATAGAACTCTATCGCCCCATCAAACACAAAATAACGGATATCTATTCTTCCATCTCCACATGTTTTCGGATCTTCAGAAATGAGATACGAATCTGTGTACATCCCAATATGCGGATACCCGCTGTATCCACCAAATGCCCCGTCTTCATTTCTGTACACAAGTTTTTTGAAGAAAAAGTCCTCATAATCTGCGAGAACCAGAACCATGTCATTCAAAGAAGTCTCATCATACACATCCGGATGGTAATACTCCTTCTTTATCCGGTCGTATTCAGGAAGTGTATATGAGGACTTATCCTGCAGGTCGAAATGACAGGAATCGAAACTGCAGTGGTATAACGTATTCCGGGTCTGAATCTCATATTCATTTTCCGCTTCGTTCAAGGTGATGGATTTTATGTAAGATGTTCTTCCTGTATCACCATCAAAAAATCCGGGCCGGTTGAAGAACTGCCCGCGGATAAACTGATAAGGCTTCCCGTTGTAGATACGTTCCTCAAGATACCAGTGCCGTAATGTATTCAGTTTGTAAGTAGTCTCAGCCATATGATCCCTCTTTGTGAATATAGGACGATTACGCCCATCTGGTCATTCAAGTTGTACTTTAAAGTATAGGGGCGGTCATAGAGAAACGGAAGGGCCGAAATTTGCTTTTTTGAGATTGATGTTTGCTAGATTAGTCTGATGTTAACGGATAATTATTCAGGAATGAGAAACTTTACTTCTTCTCAATCGAATATTTCGAAAGAGCTGCACTGATATCCTGGATCAGCTCTGTTTCTGATGAAGGAGTCTGTTCTGAAGGAAAGAGGATGGCAGGCGAAATCTTCATGGCTTCACATAATTTAAGCAGTGTCGAAAGTGTCGGAGTGCGTTTCATTCCTTCAATGTATACAATCATATTCTGAGAAATACCTGATTCAAGGGCAAGTTCCAGCTGTGTCATATGATGTCTTTCTCTTTCTTTTCGTAAACGATTCACAACAAATCGTTCCTGCTCTGTTATGGTCATAC
>JAZUFS010000371.1:0-3145 GCA_045640805.1 Treponemataceae bacterium | reverse complement strand
GGAAAGGGCCTCAAGGATCAGATTGCTGCATGCGAAAAAGAACTTGCAGATGCAGAAGCAGCCCTTGATGAAGCAGGCCGTAAGATTCCAAACATGGCTCATCCGGATGCACCTGTCGGAAAGGTTGATTCAGAAAACCTTGAAGTAAAGAAGGTCGGCACCCCACGCAAGTTTGACTTTGAACCAAAAGACCACGTTCAGCTCATGCAGGACCTGGACCTGATTGATTTTGATGAAGCAACAAAGGTTTCAGGACCTAAGTTCTACTACCTTAAGAACGAGGCAGTATTCCTTGAGCAGGCAATGGTCATGTATGCGCTCAACATACTCCGCAAGCACGGTTTCACACCGTTCATCACACCTGATGTCGCAAAGGCTGAAATCCTGCAGGGCATCGGCTTCAACCCACGCGGAAACGAATCAAACGTATACTGTATTGAAGAAGAAGGCACCTGCCTCGTTGCTACAGCTGAAATCACACTCGGCGGCTACCACTCAAACGAGATTCTCGCCAAGTCAAAGCTGCCGCTCAAATATTGCGGACTTTCACACTGCTTCCGCCGCGAAGCTGGTGCTGCAGGCCAGTTCTCAAAGGGACTGTACCGTGTCCATCAGTTCACAAAGCTCGAGATGTTCGTCTACTGTCTGCCTGAAGATTCAGACAAACTGCACGAGCAGCTCCGTCTTATCGAAGAAGAAATCTTCACCGGCCTTGGTCTGCCGTTCCACGTTGTCGACACCTGCACAGGTGACCTGGGAGCTCCTGCCTACAGAAAGTGGGACCTTGAAGCATGGATGCCTGGACGCAACGGCGGTGAATACGGCGAAGTTACCAGTACGTCAAACTGCACTGACTTCCAGTCACGCCGCCTGAACGTACGCTACAAGGACGATGACGGAAAGAACAAGTACGTACACATGCTGAACGGTACCGCCGTTGCAGTTTCACGCGCAATGGTTGCCATAATCGAGAACTACCAGAATGCTGACGGTTCTATCACCGTTCCAGAAGCACTGCGTCCGTTCTGCGGATTTGACGTTATCAAGCGCTAAGCAGTATCTTTAAGGAGACACATGGAAAGACAGAATCGTTACACGCACGGCATTTTCATCATATTGCTCTTTTTTGCATTCGTACTTCTTGCAGCAATCCTGAAACTTACCGCATCCGTAACGATTCCGCTCGCCATAGCAATGCTTGTTTCCCTTGTATTTGAGCCTGTCCTTCACAAGCTCAAATACAAACTGCATATTCCGTGGGCAGCAGGCATTGTCATTGTCTTCGTGATTGTCTTTGTCATTCTTGCAATCGTTGTTTCACTGCTTGCCACAAGCTGCAAGACAATCATTACCGTCTATCCTAAATACGAAGAAAAATTCCTGCTGCTTTACAGCCGGATAGCAGATTTATTCTCCCTGCCCTTCAACGAGGATAACTCACTGTTTGAAAATCTCTGGAATCAGCTTGAGGTAAAGAAATTCATTCAGGATTTCGCCCTGTCATTTTCTTCAAAACTCATCGGCTACACAAAAGATTTTGTCATGATCTGCCTGTTTGCCCTGTTCTTCCTTCTGGAATTACGGTACATCCGCCAGAAGATAGACTACGCCGCAACGCTCGTTCCTTCATACAATACCGATTCCTCTGACGCAGAAAGTACATCCGGCAATGATACGGTTGAAAAGAAAGAGCGGACACCACAGAAGAAACAGCGGATGAGTGCAATCATCAAGGATATTATTGAACAGGTCACCAGATATATCTCACTGAAATTCTTCATATCCCTGCTGACAGGATTTCTCGTGTTCATTACCGCACTGGTGCTTAAACTTGACTTTGCCATCATCTGGGCGTTCCTTGCTTTTGTACTGAATTTCATTCCGAACTTCGGTTCCATTCTGTCAGTGCTGGGAACTTCAGTCTTTGCACTTGTCCAGTTCTGGCCAAATCCGGTCCGTGCAATACTTACAGCAATAATCATGACGTTCATCAACTTCATGATAGGAAACGTTGCCGAGCCACGTATTCAGGGTAAGAATCTCGGCCTGTCACCGTTCGTCATCATTGCATCCCTTTCACTGTGGGGATGGCTCTGGGGATTTGCCGGCCTTATTCTAGGCGTGCCGATGACGGTTATCATGAAAATTGTGTGTGAGAATTTCTCGCTGTTACAGCCGGTCGCTGCTATTCTTGGTGACTGGCCGCCATCGCCGAAAAGCAGGAGTTGATTTTCTCAACAACAGGAGATGCCCTGCCAGTTGTCTTCAGCAGGCACATAATCTGCTTTCCGTCTTCAAGTGTAAGTGCCAGATCAATCTGATTCACAGGGCCGAAAAGCCTTGAGAAGAAACCGGTTCCGACATGAACTTCAGCGTGTACATTCGTGAAACAGCCAAAATCAAGCTGCTGCTCTTTCTGAGATTCAAAACCGTCAGACGGTCTGAACCCGCAGATGGTGTAATCTGCAGCATGTGAGAAAAAATACAGGTGCTTTTCGCAGAATACAAGCAATCCCCATAATTGGGACTGACCGATCGGATACTGAAGATTAAGCAGAGAAAGCGTGGAAGGTGTTGCTTCAAGAGAAACAAGATCAAGACTTTCGGGACGCATTCCCGTGCGTTTCTCAAAATCGTCAAAAAACTCTTTCTGCGGATTATTCACAGGACCCATATCTTCTCCCGTACAGTATGATGTCAGACATACCGTGTCTCGTAGTATTTTTCGTAAATGAAACGCCTGTCTTCTTCTTCAAGAGAGACATAGCGCATGACAGCACATGAGTTGTTCCCCGACTCCGATGTGAAAATGCGTGCCAGTGCAAGAGTCACGCTTATGACACGATTTCCGACCGGCAGCGACACGATGATGTCGGCAGAGTATTCCTCTCCCTTTCTGAACGGTTGATTTCCACCCGACATTCCCACAACGACATAATAATCATTGATGAACAGAAGTGTGAGTGGCTGAATGCGTCCCTGCACGGCCTGAGGAACAATCTTGTCTTTTCCAAGGAACCGGCATACAGGCAGCATGGAAATAATCTCAGTGGTATCAAGCGGTGAAACAGAAACATCATCTGTCTTGAAAGCCATTATCTCGGTATCTTTCTCACTCGGATCAAGTGTGTCTGACAGAGGAATG
>JAZUFS010000370.1:0-6164 GCA_045640805.1 Treponemataceae bacterium | reverse complement strand
AAGCCGCTTGAAAGCGTGTTCGACTATGTGAAAGCAGTCAAAGCTGCGGGTGCTGCACTGAAAGCAGATGCTGCGGCAGGCCTTACAAGCGGATACGAGGCGCTGTACACAGGAGCATAAGCTGCTTTTACGGATGCTTTGCTCATCCGCGTGCATTGTACAAAATTGAAAAAACGGCTACTCTTACGTAGCTGTTCTTATACAGAAAAACAAACAGACGGAGGTCGCGAAAAAATGGAAGAAATTTTAAATTTACTGCAGGAAAATGCAAGGTTGTCAGCTGCCGATATCGCCGCAATGACAAAAAAAAGTGTGGCCGAAGTCGAAGCCATCATCAAGAAGCTTGAAGAAGACGGATACATCATCAAATATTCAGCAATCGTAAATCCTGAGAAAGTGTCAGAAGAGACAAAGGCAGTCCGTGCTGTCATCGAGATTCAGGTCCAGCCTGAGCGTGAACACGGATTTGATGCAATCGCCGAGCGCATCTGGCGCTATCCGCAGGTAAAGTCACTGTACCTTATGTCAGGCGGATACGACCTGCAGGTCATCATTGAAGGCGACTCCCTTCAGGATGTTGCGTTCTTCGTTGCACGCAAGCTTTCTACGCTGAACGGCGTAAGAAGCACAAAGACACATTTCGTCCTGAAAGCATACAAGGAGAACGACACGGTTCTCGTGGATGAGAAGAAAGATTCTCGTGAGGGAGTTACTGCATAATGTCAGACGATACTTCATCACAAAATACGCGGCCCGACCGCTTTTCAGAAAAAATGCTCAAGACGGAACCTTCGGGCATCCGTAAGTTCTTTGACCTGATTGCAGGCAGCCCTGACATCATCTCTCTCGGTGTCGGCGAGCCTGACTTTGCGACTCCGTGGATTATCCGCGAAGAGGCGTTCTATCACCTGGAGCAGGGCCACACGGCGTACACCTCAAACTGGGGTCTGCTCGAACTGCGCGAGGAAATCGCCAAGTACGAAGCACGCTACAATATGGATTACAACCCCAAGAACGAAATCCTCATCACGTTCGGCGTTTCAGAGGCGGTCGACGCTGTTCTCCGCGCAATCCTGAACCCGGGGGATGAGATTATCGTCTGTGAGCCGTGCTACGTTTCATATCAGCCGCTTGCCGCCCTGTGCGACGCAAAGCTCGTCCACCTGGATACATCCGTGAATGGCTTCTATCCGACTGCAGAGCAGCTTGAGGCGGCAATTACACCGAAGACAAAAGCAGTCATGATCTGCTCACCAAGCAATCCGACAGGCCGCATGATTCCGCCGGATGAACTTGCCAAAATCGCCGAAGTCGTGAAAAAGCACCAGATCTGGGTTATCAGTGATGAAGTGTACTGCGAGCTCGTGTACGACGGCCACAAGCACACGTCAATCGGCTCATTCCCGGGGATGAAACCATACACAATCGTCATGAACGGTTTCTCAAAAGCGTTTGCCATGACGGGCTGGCGCATCGGTTACATCTGCGGACCGGCTGACCTTATAAAGCAGGTGCATAAACTGCATCAGTATTCGTCAATCTGCGCACCGACCATGTCTCAGTACGGTGCCATTGAAGGCCTCCGCTCCGGCGCTGACCAGGTTGAGAAGATGCGCATCTCCTACCAGCAGAGGCGCAACCTGATGTACTCGGCGTTCTGTGACATGGGACTTCCGTGCATCGAGCCGGAGGGTGCGTTCTACATGTTCCCGGATATCCGTAAGACAGGTCTTACTTCTGAAGAGTTTGCGACAAAGCTCATCAACGAGTACAAGGTCGCCGTCGTTCCAGGCAACGTGTTCGGTAAGGGCGGTGAAGGTTTTGTCCGCTGCTGTTACGCCACCGACATCAACAAGATCAAGATTGCTCTTGAGCGCATAAGGGATATGCTTAACGCCTACTGTTGAGATGAGCATCCTTTCACTTGATGGAGTTTCCTACACATACACAACATCCTCAGGCAGGCAGATAGAGGCGGTGAAAGCCGTCTCGTTTTCTGTCGAATCCGGCGAATACATCGCTGTCCTGGGGCGTAACGGCTCTGGAAAAAGCACGCTCGCCCGCCTGATTACGGGCTTCCTTGAGCCGGATGCGGGCACGGTGACGCTTTCGGGAGCGGATGGCGCGGGCGTGCTTTCCGGGCAGACTGCTCAAACAGGCCGGGATATGCTTTCAAGGCAACGCGCGCCGGCGGGCATCGTCTTTCAGGAGCCCAAGACACAGATAATAGCGAGTATCGTCCAGCGCGACACCGTCTTCGGCCCCGAGAACCTGGGCGCTTCCAAAGCAGATGCCGCCCGTGTTGCCGGCGCGCTTCTCGACGTGGTGCGCCTTTCGGAAAAAGCGGACGCGCGCACGACAGAGCTTTCTCTGGGCCAGACACAGAAGCTGGCGCTGGCGGGAATCCTCGCTATGGAACCGGGTCTGCTTGTCCTTGACGAATCGGTCAGCATGATAGATGCCGCTACGCGCGCCGAAATCCTCGACTTTCTTGATGAACGCCACCATGCAGGCGATACCATCATTTCAATAACCCACGACATTTCAGAAGCGATGCGCGCAGACCGCGTGCTGGCTATGGACGATGGCGTCCTTGTCGCCGATGAAAGCGCCGCCGCGTTCCAGACAGATGATGCGCTGAAAGAGCGCCTGTTCGGTGCGCCGTGCCGTAACAGCGGACAAGTGCCTGCTTCTGGCAGTCCGTTTTCAAAAGCGCACGCGCGCGAGTCACTCCGTTTTGATGACGTCACCTTCGCGTATCCGGGTGCAGACAAGCCGCTTTTTGACAGGCTGAACCTTGCTTTCGAAAACGGCACTGTCACGGCGGTCATGGGTGCGTCAGGTTCAGGCAAGTCGACGCTGTTCGAGCTTGCGGCCGGGCTTCTCGAGCCGGATTCAGGCGCTGTCTGCGGAACGAGCCGGCCGGCGCTGGCACTGCAGGAATGTGAAGGCGCCCTGTTCGAGGTATTCACTGCAGATGATGTCGCGTACGGACCGCGTAACGCCGGAGTTACGGGCAAGGCGTTGAAGGAGCGCGTAAAGGCCGCCATGCAGAAAGCTGGGCTGCCGTTCAATGAGTTTGCGGACCGGCCGGTTGTTGCGCTTTCGGGCGGAGAGAAACGCCGCGCTTCTCTTGCGGGAATCATTGCGCTCGACAGCGACATAATCATCTTTGACGAACCATGCGCGGGACTCGATCCCGTAGGCCGGCGCCGCATTGCGGACACACTCCGCGCGCTCGCCGATGAGGGCAAGACGGTCATCTTCTCGACGCACCGCGATGAGGAAGCAGAAGTTGCTGACCGCGTCATACGCATCGAGGCAGGCGTCGTGAAAGCAGACGAAGCCGTTGTCAGCGGAATTGACCCGCAGAAAGTTGACGACGCCGTAAATGCAGACGCCACCACGCTTCCGTCTCTTGAGCCGCTCGACAACGGGTTCCTGTCACGCCTGAAACAGACTGCGGGCGGTGTCTTCCAGAACAAACAGTCGCCCGTAAGCAGACTGCCGGCCCCGGCTAAAATCCTGCTGTTTCTTGCAGTCTTCATCACATCCCTCGTGTTCCAGGCCTGGCTGCCATGTCTCGTGATGGCCGGCGTTTCGCTCGTGTACGCACTCTGTGCGCGCCTGCCGCTTATCCGGCCGGTAAAGACGCTGCTGAAACTGCTGCCATGGCTTCTTTTCTTCACGCTCATTCAGGTACTGCTCACGCCGGTGACTGCAGACGACATACTGCTCTGGCAGTTCGGTTTCCTGAAAATAACGCAGTCGCGCGTGGATGGCATGCTGAAACTGCTGCTGCACCTCGTGCCGGCCATTTTCTCAATTTACGCATTTCTTGCATCGACAGATGAGTCTGACCTTGTAGATGGTCTCAAGGCGATCATTCCGGGAAAGACGGTCGCGCTGACGGTGCTTGTCATCATCCGCTTCATCCCGCTGCTTGCAGACGAGGCGGCGCTCATCATCAAAGTGCAGCTCATCCGCGGAGGTCTCAAGGATACGCGTGGGTTCATCAACCGCATCCGCTCTCTGCTGCCGCTGTTTGTACCGCTCATCAGCCGCACCTTCGACCGCGCCCAGGACATGGCCGACGCACTGACTGCCCGCTATTTCTAGCATGGCAACTTTCAGAAACAGTCGGGCAGAAGTAGAGTAATCAGTTTTTAGAAGAGTTTTGTGAAATCCATCTTGTTGTAAAGAATCCGATGGATTTGAACCGTGTCGCCTTCAACAATGTAAAAGAGATAGTAATTGCGCACAGGACAGATTCTGTAGCCTTTTGCCTTCAAATGCTCGTCCTGCGGCTGGTGATGGGAAAAAGGAAATTCAGAAAGATTAATAAGAGCGGCTTCGTAATCATCTAAAAACGGTTTTGGTGAAGTTTGAAGTGTTTTCTTCCAATAGCGGACTATGCCTGATAAATCCAGCTTTGATTGGGTGAAAACAACGACCTTATATTTCTGTATCACTGTTCCTCCCGAAGTTTTTTAAGCACTTCAAATGCATCTTCCCCCTTGTCGCCGTTTGCAATGTCCATCTGTGCTTCGGCGAGTTTTGCGTAAACCGTGTACTTTGTGAGTTTTTCTTCAAGGGTGAGCGGCGCTGAATCGAGCGAGGCAGCCACCGAAAAGAGCATGGTCGCAAATTCTTCGAGCGATGAGTTCTGGATTGTCTTTTTTGCTGTATACGCAGGAGAAGGCTCAGCAGCCATGAAGCCATGAAAATCGTTTGTGGCAGGGTAGACCGTAACCGGATGAGCCTGTGTGTCTTCAAACAGATCCGTCCGGTTGTCAATGAGCATTTCGTACGTGACGCCATAAATCTCCTTCAGCTTACGGATAACCTCAACCGGCGGTGCGACCTCGCCCGTCTCATATTTCATGTATGCCTGCCGCGAAATACCGAGCAGTTTGGCCATAGCTGTCTGTGTGTAGCGATTGTCCTCGCGAAGTTTTATAAGAATGTCTTTCATACCTATAATATAGTGCAAAATCAAGAAAATGACAAGAAAAGAATTCAAAAATGACAAGAAAAGAATTCACAATCAGGATGTTGCGGGGCGTTGCGGGGGCGCCCAGCTCCCGCTGGAGGGGGCAGCGGAGAAGACCGGAGCGAGCGGAAGCGAGTGAGGACTTCGGAGCGAGGGGCAGGCGCCCCTTTGGAAAATTGCCCTTTTTGGCGAAATCGGCTACCATATCTTCATGGACATTTCAACTGAGTTTTGTCCGCACTGCGGAAAGGCGGGATTGCAGTATCCCGAGGGCCGCAAATGGGAGTGCCCTGAGTGCGGGTTTACGTTATATCAGAATGTGGCGGTCGGTGTCGGCGTCATTTATTACACGGAAGGCAACGAGGTGCTGTTCGAGGTGCGCGGAAAGGAGCCGAAAAAGGGCTGCATCACGCTGCCGGGCGGATTTGTTGATCCGGGCGAGAGCGCTGAGGTGGCCTGTGTGCGGGAGTGCCGCGAGGAAGCGGGCATCGACGTGACGATGGAGCAGCTGACTTACGTGACAACTGCGCCGAACGTCTATCCGTACAAGGACATTACGTACCACACGTGCGATATGTTCTTCAGCTGTCCGGCCGACAGCCGCCAGCTCACGAAGCTTGACGCGCAGGAAGAGGAAGTGACCGGTTTCCGTCTTATTCCCGTTCTGTCACCTGATGATGTGGATTCTCTTCCAATCGCGTTTGACAGCGCGCGCGTTGCCTTGAAAAAGTGGGCTGCATCGCATCCGCTGTGCTGGTAATGGCCGTGGAGCAGTATCCTTCTTCTATTGAAAATCTTCCCATAACGCCGTTTCTGGATGAAGCGGCTTCTCTTCTTGCAGGACCTGAGCGCGCTCTCGTGCTTACGGCTGAAACGGGCGCCGGTAAGTCTACCGCGATGCCACTCGCGCTTTTGAATCACTTTCCGGGCAAAATCCTGATGCTGGAACCGCGCCGGATTGCAGCCCTCGCCGTTGCGTCGCGCGTTGCAACTCTTCTTGGCGAGGAAGTCGGCGAAACGAGCGGATACCGCATGCATCTTGAGACGTGCGTGTCGGCCAGGACGCGCTTTGAGGTGCTGACTGAGGCCATCCTTGTGCGCATGCTGCAGGCTGACCCGTCGCTTGAAGGCGTGTCTGTCGTCGTGCTCGATGAGTTTCATGAACGCTCCG
>JAZUFS010000369.1:0-3451 GCA_045640805.1 Treponemataceae bacterium | reverse complement strand
GTCTGTCAGCAGCTCAGGCAGCACGGGCTTTTGGAGCAGAAGTTGACATTGGCTGTGCTGTCACAGCAGACGGAAAGCCGCTTGGAACGCCCGCTTCCGTGTGGAAAGTGACCGGCGCCGGCAGCAATCTGCGTATTCCTGACGCCCCGGTTGATGTCGGGAATTCCGGTTCGACACTGTACTTTTTTGCCCCTGTAGCTGCAGCACTGGTAAGCAGACTTGGCGGCAGCGTAACGTTTACGGGCGACGAGTCTATCTGTACGCGGCCGGTCAATCACCTGCTCGATGCTCTCCGTCAACTGGGTGCCACCGCAGAAACGACACGCAACGGAATTAACGCCCCGCCATTTACGGTGAGTGGCGGCATACGCGCAGGGCACGTTATTACAGACGGCCGCCTTTCCCAGTACATTTCAGGCCTTATGATGGCTTCTCCTCTCATGGAAGGGGAGCTTACGATAGAACTTACTGACCCGAAAGAAACACCTTACCTGACGATGACACAGGCGTGGCTTGCTTCTGCTGGTGTACAGACTGAGATTTCAGATGATTACCGTCACATAAGTGCGCGCGGCCCGGCGACCGTCCAATCAAAACATTCGCTCATCCCGTCGGATTGGGAGGGAGTTGCGTTCCCGCTCATGGCGGCACTGCTTTCTGGAAGTGACATCTTCATTGACGGTGTTGACGTGTCGGGAAGTCAGGGCGATGCTGCCGTTGTGGACATTCTGCGTGGTTTTGGCGCCGCACTCGAAATGGAATGTACTCCGGGGGCACTTACCGGCAGACTCTGCGTCTACGGGTCACGGACTTCGCGGCTGGCCGTTCCCGGCGGCATGCAGCGCATTCCGATTTCAGCGTTCCCGGATGCAATCTGCGCGCTGGCAGCCGTTGCATGCTTCACTGAAGGCACTGTCATCCTCGATGATACGGGAGTATGCCGCAGCAAGGAGACTGATCGCGTAAAGGCAATGCAGACGGAACTCCGTAAGCTCGGCGCTGATGTCACTGACGGACTTTCATTGCCTGAAAATGATCCGCTGCATGGCGACTGCCTCATCATCCGCGGGCATAGTCCGCTGTGCGAAGATGGCTCTCTGAATCCTGAGTTCTGCCTGCATGGTTCTACTGTTGAAAGTTACGGTGATCACCGCATCGCCATGAGCCTTGCCTGTCTGGGGCTTGGTTTGCCATCCGGTGAGGTTACGGTGCGCGAAGCTGAATGCTGTGCGGTATCCTTCCCTGGCTTTTTCAACAGAATGAACACGCTCGGAGCTGATTTCATCCTTTGATTATTGTGTTCTGCATGAAATTTCATCTATTTTCAAACAAATTGTAATTTTATACAGTAATTGTTATCTTTTTCCTTGCTATTGCGTCCCAGTGATTTAGAATGAAAATATCTGAGAGGATATTACGAGCATTGTCCTCGAGTGCAATAAGACGGGACGTTTTCTCCTCCTTTTACGTCCCGTTTTTTTTTGCTTTTGATTAATAAACGTATCGGAGGTTTATCATGAAAAGCATTAAACAGACTCTGGTTGTTGTAGTAGGCTGCCTTGTGCTTGCCTGCTGTGTACTGTGTTACCTTTTCGCTTATTCAAGTTCAGGACACTCATTACGCGATAAAGCTTCTGCCACTCTTGAAGAAGAAGCAGAAATGGCAGCACGCATCGTGGCTTCAAAAATTGAAGGAAACCAGCGCATCCTTGAAATGATTTCCCGTAAGGAAATTCTTGGAAACATGACATTATCCCTTAAGGATAAGGTTGAGTTCCTGAAAGAAGATGCCGCTGCAAGTGAACCATTTGGTGTTCTTCGTATCGGACTTGCAGGTCCGGATGGCAAGTCATTCATGACAAATAACAGTTCATCTGACGTTTCAAGCCGCGACTACTTTAAGGCAGCATTTCAGGGCGAGTCTTACGTAACAGAGCCGACACTCGCTAAATCAGACGGCAGCTGGGTTCAGATGTACTCAATGCCACTGTATGACGGCAGCAATATCTACGCCGTTCTGTTTATGGTAACAGAAGGCCATTATCTGAGTGAAGTCATCAGGGAACTGCTGCCATCTGAGGATGGAAATATCTGGATGGTAAACAGGGCAGGTGTGACGATTGCTGATGCATTCTTTGAAAATGTAGAGAATGCCGAAAACCTTTACGCCATTGAAAAGCCAACTGAGAACGAACAGGCACTTATCGATATATATGACATGGCATTTACGGGACAGACTGGTTCAGCCTCCTATGTCCATACAAACGGTATCAAATACATAAACGGATGCACACAGATTACAGGTCAGGACTGGTATCTGTTCATTGAGGACACGGATGCAAATGCACGTGCCTATATGAGTCTTTTGAAGAAGACACTTCCAATCCTTATTGTTGTTCTTGTTATTGTTGCTGTCATTCTCGTCTATATTCTGGCAAGCATGCTCGCAGCAATCATCCGTGAGGTCAGTGAGAACATGACATGCATTGCTGAAGGTCGTCTTGTTGATGTTGGCTTTAAGTCAAAGCGCAAGGATATGTGGCTCAAACGCAAGGATGAACTTGGCGTTTCATGCCGTGCATGTCTGCAGCTTCAGGAGCAGCTCACCGGAGTTATTGAGAACGTCGCAGCTTCTGCACTTGATCTTGCCGATAAGGCAGGACAGATCAGCAGCACAAGTATGGACCTTTCAAGCCGTACTTCAGAGCAGGCTGCCGCTACGGAAACAATCGCCGAGTCAGTATCTGACATGGCAGAAACTGTTTCTGAGACAAGCAAGAACGCGGCAACAACAACTGACCTTGCCCACAAGGCAGTTACGGACACGAAGAATGGCGGCGAGACAATTTCGGGCGCTGTTGCTTCAATGCGTGACATTGCCAAGAAGATTACCGTCATTGAACAGATTGCTTCAAATACAAATCTGCTTGCCCTTAACGCCGCCATTGAGGCAGCACGTGTCGGTGAGGCAGGAAAGGGATTTGCCGTAGTTGCCGGTGAGGTTCGCCGCCTTGCAGAAAGCAGCAGTGCAAGTGCTGCTGATATCAGCAAGCTTTCAACAGAGACTGTTCAGATGGCAGACTCTGCAGCTGATGTACTTGATGTCATCATCGAGGAAGTAGAACAGACGGTACAACTCATCGACCAGATCAGTGATGCCAACCGCACGCAGGAAAGCGGAACGCAGGCAATCAGCCACACGATTTCAGAGCTCAATGATGCAGTTCAGCAGAATGCGTCATTCTCCGAAGAGCTCGCAGCAATGGCTGAGGAACTTTCTGCACAGTCACAGACTCTGCTTGAGGCGGTCGGCTACTTCAAGACGTCGCAGGATGATGAGCAGCCGGCACTTCCGGGAGTTGAGCCAGCGCGGCTTGAAGCTCCAAAAGAGTACTGAGCATAGACCATTCGTCATATACATGAGAACGGGGTGGCGGGTAGCCTACCGGTG
>JAZUFS010000368.1:0-4616 GCA_045640805.1 Treponemataceae bacterium | reverse complement strand
TGCATCGCCAAGGCCTGGCATGATGTAAGCAGATGCGTTGAGGACTGGGTCCATCCACAGGGTGTAGCATGTGCAGTTTTCGAGTGCACGTACAACGCGGAGGCTGCCCTTGAGTGCAGAAATGACATTGAAGAACTTGATTGACTTTGGCTTGATACCCTGGTTAAGCAGGTATTTTACGACTGTTACCAGAGAACCGCCTGTTGCGTTCATCGGGTCTGCAAAAATAAGGTCTTTGCCGTCCAGATCTTCAAGGTTGTAGAATGATTTCTCAAGGTCAAGAACATATTCCATGTTGTTTTCTTTCTTTGACTCGTCTCTCTTAATCTTGAACAGAGCAAATGGAGTTACATATCCGTGTGAGGAGTATTCCTCAATTTCCTTTGACATAATCATAGAAGGAAGCAGAGCGCCACGAAGCATGACACACATGACGGTGTTTTCAAGCTTGTAGTCAATGTCAGGAATTTTGTGAACTGCGTAGTTCTGAACCGGAGATGTAACCGGAGTCTTTACAACGAGATAATTCTTGTTGTCAGTGTGGTTCTGAGTGTATGCCAGTTTGAAGAGCATTTCATATGCACGCTGTGTGTAGTATACGAACTCATTGTGGCCAGTGCGGATGTCACGGAGTTTGGCAATTACGCGTGAAGCTTCTGCGTGACTTTCCTCTTCCGTTACAAATGAATATACATTAAGACCTGGAACTTCCTTGCAGATTTTCTGCATAAGCTGTCCCATTTCGTCGAATACGTCAATTACCTTCTTCTCTTCATTGGCGAGCGTTGAGCTGAATCCGCCTGCTGCAATCACTTTGAATGATTTCATAGCCTTGTCGTACAGTGCATCCATGTCTGCAAGGTACTTCTGGTCCTGTTCTGTCAGGTAACCGTCAAGGTCTTCTGCCTTTAAAATAATCTTTGAATCCATATAGTTTTTCATCCTCCAATAAAATACGAAAGTAATTTTTCTTCTTCGATAAGATAATCTCTAACGATTACAGTACCTTCTTCAGTTGTTTCTGCGTCAACAGAAAATGCTTTTGAAATAAGCAATCTCACCGGAACAAGGGCACGCTTTTCGCTTAAATTAACCTCACAATTTACAGAATAAATCTGAACAGGCTTTTCTGCAACGGTTTCTGAAAGCGGAACAAGAACGGCGGTTCCCTGTACCAGCGAAATATTGCCAATAATGGAATTCAGTATGCTTAATCCAAGCGTCTGCATTTTGGGTTCAGATACGGAGAACAGTATGTCGGCTGCGGTTCCGTCTTCATTTACTGCATCTGGCAAGACATCATTATGGTCAAGTTCTCCATGAATCATGTAATGAACATGTTTATCCTGCATTTTTATTATTGAACCATTACTGAAAAAAACGATATTCTTTTCAGGGAATGCAATCTCCATTCCAGAATCATGAACATATTGAACATAACTGGCTTTTATCCGCTTTCCGGATGTATCTCCAGGTACTACCCAGCTCATATTGTTCTTGATTTCTTTCCAGCCGTTCTGTTTTGTGAATGCAAGTGATTTCAGATTCGGGAATGAACCTGTTGCAGCAACATACATCTGTCCTGTTTCAGTATTCTGAGCTGCATAAATCATCTGCAGCATACTGATGAGCTTCTGTCTGTCGCTTTCTGCCATTTCTGGAACGTATTTCCCGATTACGGCATTTACAAGAGAAGTATTTTTCCGGGCGTCAATGCGGAAATAAATATCTGCTTCGTCTGGCAGGAAGTCCACCGGATCTGCCATTTTTGCAGCCGATGAAACTGTCTTACAGCCAGCGAAAAACAGAAGAACAAGCAGGATGCCTATTACATGTATTTCCGCATGCTTTTTCATATACGCCTTTTGAGTGTTATGCCTTTACGACAGCAGCTTTCCAGACCTGATCTTCAGACTCAATATCAGTTGCGCCTGCAGGAGCTGAAGCGGCGAATGTTGCTTCAACAGCAAGAACTTCGTTTGCAACGTAGTCCTTGAACATGTCAAAGGCCTTTGCACATACGTCTGAACCGGAAACGGTCAGCTTGATTCTGTCAGTAACATCGAATCCGCTTTCCTTTCTGAGGTTCTGGATACCGCGGACGAGGTCACGTACGTAACCTTCCATCTTCAGTTCTTCTGTAATCTCAGAATCGAGAGCAACAGTCAGTGTACCGTCGTTTACGACCTTGAGAGAAGCTTTTTCAAGGCGGTCTACGATTATCTTCTCAGCATCAAGCTCAACAGCTTTGCCCTGAACGTCGATTGAAAGCTTTGCACCGTCAAGGATTGACTGGATTGAAGCATTGTCGAGAGTTGCAATTACACCGGCAGCAGCCTTCATGAGCGGCCCGAGTTCCTTACCCAGAGTCTTGAAGTTTGCCTTTGCCTTGTATTCAACAAGCTCGTCTTCCCTTTCGTGGAATACGACTTTCTTTACGTTCAGTTCCTCGCGGATTGAATCTTCCATCTCAACAAGAACGACCTTCTCGTCAGGGTTGCGTGTAACGAACTCTACTGATTTGAGCGGTTGTCTGTTCTTAAGGTTGTACTGGCTTCTGAGGCTGCGTCCCATTGAAACTGCCTTCTGTACAGTACTCATCTTGAACTCAAGTTCAAGGTCGCGCTTTGACTCATCGTATACAGGGTAATCAGTCAGATGTACAGATTCCTTGTCTGCTGTTGTCTTAAGGTTCTGCCACATTGCCTCTGTAATGAACGGAATGACAGGAGCTGCAACCTGGCTGAATGTCTTGAGCGCTATGTACAGAGCCTCGTATGCTTCCTTCTTGTCACCGTCATTCTCGCTCTTCCAGAAGCGGCGGCGTGAGCGGCGGATGTACCAGTTGTTGACCTGGTCGATGTAAGCAACAATCGGGTCGATAGCCTGTGAAAGGTCGTATGCATCAAGTGCGTCTGTTACGTCCTTTACGAGCTTCTGTGTGATTGAAAGCAGCCAGCGGTCAAGCGGATTTACCGGTGACTTGCCGTCGAAAGCATGTCCGTCCGGCTGGATGTTGTCAATGTTTGCGTAAGTGATGAAGAAGCTGTAGCTGTTCCAGAGAGGAATCAGAATGCCCTTCAGGATATCGCGTACACCCTCGTCTGAGTAGCGGAGGTCATCTGCCTTTACAGCAGCTGAATGCATCAGGAACATACGGAGTGCATCAGCACCGAACTGCTGGATAACCAGAGCCGGGTCTGTATAGTTGCGTAAGCTCTTTGACATCTTCTTTCCGTCAGATGCAAGAACAAGTCCGTTTACGACACAGTTTTCGAAAGCAGGCTTGTCAAAGAGTGCTGCTGCGAGAACGGTCAGTGTGTAGAACCATCCGCGTGTCTGGTCAAGGCCTTCGGAAATGAAGTTTGCCGGGAAGTGAGACTCAAAGTATTCCTTGTTCTCAAACGGATAGTGCTGCTGAGCGTATGGCATTGAGCCAGACTCAAACCAGCAGACAAGAACTTCAGGAATACGGTGCATTGTACCGCCGCACTTACATGGGATGGTAATCTTATCAACAAAGTGCTTGTGCAGGTCGTTTGGATAAGTTCCTGAAAGGTCAGCCAATTCCTGACGGCTTCCTACGCAAACCTGCTCACCGCAGTCAGGGCATTCCCAGACCGGAATCGGGTTACCCCAGTAGCGGTTACGGCTGATAGCCCAGTCGCGTGCACCTTCAAGCCACTTTCCGAAGCGGCCGTTCTTGATGTGCTCAGGCTGCCAGGTAATCTTCTGGTTTGCAGCGACGATGTTGTCGCGGATCTTTACGACATTGACGAACCAGCTTCCTACAGCGCGGTAGATGAGCGGGCTCTTACAGCGCCAGCAGAATGGATATGAGTGCAGGATCTGGTCGCGCTTTACGAGCTTACCTTCTTTCTTGAGGCGGTCCATGACATCCTTATCGCAGTCCTTTACGAAGCGTCCCTTATAGTCAGGAACTTCTGCGGTGAACTTACACTCGTTGTCTACAGGGCAGATTGTCGGAACACCGGAGCCGATGAAAACCTTGTTATCGTCTTCACCAAAGCCAGGTGCTGTATGAACGATACCGGTACCGTCTTCAGTTGAAACGAAGTCAGCGTTGAATACGCGGAAAGCACCGATTGATGGCGGATTGCCATCACTGCCGTCAGTAGCGTTGTACAGGTCCTTGAAGTAGTCAAACAGCGGCTCATAGCGTGAACCGAGCAGTTCGCTTCCCTTCTTGCGCCATACAATCTCGCATTCCTCAGGCTTCTTGTAATAAGCATGCAGGCGACTCTCTGCGAGAATGTAGTACTCGTCACCGTCGTGCACCTTTACGTAATCGATATCAGGACCCATTGTCAGACCGAGGTTTGATGGCAGTGTCCATGGAGTTGTCGTCCATGCAAGGAAATAGGTTGAGCCGTTTGCCATGTCAGGATCTTTGGCGTCAGGACCTGCTTCTGTTACCTTGAAACGGATTGTGATTGCAGGATCGTTTACTTCCTTGTAGCCGCCTGTTGCAAGTTCGTGGTTTGAAAGCGGTGTTGCGCAGTGAGGACAGGTTGGCAGGATGTAGTGACCTTCATAGATAAGTCCCTTATCCCAAAGGCTCTTGAACACCCACCAGATTGATTCCATGTACTCAG
>JAZUFS010000367.1:0-8682 GCA_045640805.1 Treponemataceae bacterium | reverse complement strand
GGCATCTTCTTTACTGCGCAGAATGTATTGTCATCAGGCAGAATCAGGTGGTTAGAGCCATATGTGCGGTGACCTGAAACGCCGAGCAGACAGAACTCAACGGCAGATTTAACCGTCTTTACTACCTGATTGTCTTTCATGACCTCAATGGTAAGTGGCTTTGGCGGGAATGTTGAGTCGTAGAACACGCAGGCCAGGTCAACCCATACCTGATAAAAGTCTCCAGGCATGACGCCTTTTGTCTTGTTCGTCATGTAGGTGATGTATGCATCAATTCCGATACTTGCAATATTGAATGAGTACCACGGCGGCATTACATCAAGGCTGTCGTAGGTATCGATCTGCTTGCGCTTTTCGGCGATGGACTTATCCGGGGCGGTACCTTCATACCAGACCTTGACGGCACGCTGCAGTGAAAAATGCGCAGGTTCGGTAAGGCGGCGCAGTGTGTCCTCAATTTCGCGGCCGTCTGAGCCGTCATTTCCTGTTCCGAATGGCAGGCGCAGAATCGTCACGCATTCCCTGATGAGCGCAGCATCGTCATCAGAAGCAAATGCTGCTTTGGCAAGTGCTGTCTGTGCTTCAAGATGTGTGCCGTCACCACCTGCCGTAATGATGAGCCACTGTGCGCCATCGGTTTTCTGTGCCCGGGCTTCGGCAAGGATATCAGCAGTAATTTGCGTGGCATGACCGCCATGCTCAGTTTTGTGCAGGATAAGGTCTTTTATGGTAGTACATGTTTCTTTGCCGGCGGCATCTTTTGCTGCCTGTTCCAGCACGGCGTAGTTCTTTGAAGACTTTTTTTTCTGCGTAAAGCCACCGGCACACGGATTTGCAATGAAATGTACGGTGAGTGACTGTCCGTTCCAGGCTTTACATGAAGCTATTATAGGTTTTAAAAACTGAACCATCAGTTCAGGTGTAAGAAGTATTTTATCCATGAATTAATGGTATATCCGACTTTCAGGGTCTGTCAATGTAAATGCTTGAGAGCGCATGGATTGCGTGCTATACTGATTTCATGAGCAATACGGTTTTTTTGGCAGGAAGCACTGCAGAGAATATGGCTTGTTTTGTTGAGGCTGCAAAACAGGCGGGAAATCAGGTTTTCACAGCAGACACAGAAAAAGAACAGGCAGGTGCAGTTGCCTGGAATAAAGCGTCTCCCATTTCAGCGCGTACGTTACTGCTTCAGGCAGTTGCGGCATACGGTGAGATTGACCGTGCTGTGCTTGTCTTTGATGCAGACGCATTTGATGCCGGATACGGCAAGTTCACCGTGGAAAACATCTCCCGTGGCATTGATGACATGATTTCAGGCTTTCAGTACATGACTGAAGAATTCGTGAACCGTTATGAAAAAGATGCACAGACCGGCTGCTGGCTTATGTACGTCTTGTGCTCATCCACAGAGAAGACAGGAATTCTTACCGCTGCAGCTGAAGCCGCTTTCGAGGCATTTGCCGAAAGAGTTGCAGAGACGTATGCAGGAACTGGCTTGAAGATAACGCTCATCCGCTGTGATAAAGCGACAAAGAATGAAACTGCGGGATGGCTCAACACGTATTGTGAGTTGTCAGGTGCCGAAAAGGCAGCTTCTCAGGCTAAAACGGCCAGTCACTGGGTCAAGACGGGCGGAAAACCACCGATTGGAATTCTTGGCCGCTGATTGCTGTCACAGGATGTGAATTACTGAACATCCGGATTTCACGTAGGAGAGAATTATGTTTGAGGCACTTTTTTTCGGCACATGCGGAACGCTTGCCGGTTGTATATGCAGGGTGCTTTTAAGTGCTCTGTTGGGCGCCGCCCTTGGTCTTGAACGCAAGATTCACAACAACGCGCTTGGCATGCGCACCCTCATTCTTATTGGAGCTGCATCCTGCTTGATGTCCATTATGTCTTATCAGGCTTCGGTAGTTTTTGTTAATGGAAGCTGGATAGATGGAGACCCGACCCGCATTACGGCTGCACTTGTAAGCGGCATTGGTTTTCTGGGTGGTGGCGCCATCATTCATCAGGGCCTTAACATAAAAGGTCTGACGACAGCTGCCGTCATCTGGATGTCATGTGCGCTCGGCCTGACAGTAGGTGCGGGTCAGCCGTTGTATGCAATCATCACCTGTGCAATCTCAATCCTCTCTCTCATCTTGATTGAAAAGGTTGAGGTAAAGATGTTCCCGGCAAAACACGTCCGTAAACTGGAACTTGTTTTTGATGAGCAGCAGATAGATTTAAATGAACTGAAGGCTCTTCTTGCGGATAAGAAAATCATGGTTTCAAATACGGCAATATCCCGTGTTTTCAGTGAAAAACATCTTGAAATAACATTGACGGTTTATTGTCCTTCAGAAATTGATGGTTTTGATATTGCAGATTCAATAAAAACCTTAGGGAAACTTGAAGAATTCCGTCTGACTGATTAAAATAGTGGTTTATGCAAGATTACAAACCACTGATTGTTCAGAGCGACAAGACCCTTTTACTTGACGTTCATGCACCCGGCGCAGACGATTGCCGTGACGCGCTTATTCCTTTTGCGGAGCTTGAACGTTCTCCTGAACACTTGCACACATACAGACTGACTCCTCTTTCATTGTGGAATGCCGCAAGCGCCGGTTTTTCAGCCGCAGATGCAGTTGATGTCCTGAAAAAATTTGCGCGCTACGATGTGCCTCAGTCAGTCTGTGTATGGATTGAAGAAACTGCGAACCGCTTTGGCCGCCTGCGCCTTATCCCCGATTCACTCATGGAGGCTGCGCTTGCTGAACGTGCTGCTGAGCAGGCAGAATCTGCAGATAAGGCAGATGATGCTTCCAAGGCAGAACCGCCGCTTCCGGAAACGCTGCTTCTCGTAACGGATACAGCACTCATCTACAAGGAAATTTGCGCCAGCAAGGTGATGAAGAAGTACCTGACACCGATTATGGATCCGGCAGACGGTCAGTTTGCGTTCAGGCTTAAACTTGTGGACCGTGGAACCGTGAAGCAGGAACTCATCAAGCTCGGGTGGCCTGTCAGGGATGAAGTGCCACTGCGTGACGGTGAGCCGCTCGACGTGTCTCTGCGTGATGTAACGCTTGAAGGAAAGCCGCTTGTTGTCCGCGATTACCAGAAAGGCGCGGCAGATGCGCTCGTTGGAAATATGGGTCCCGGCACAGGATACGGCACGATTGTACTTCCATGCGGTTCGGGCAAAACGATGGTCGGCATGACTGTCATGGACAGAATAAAGACGAGTACGCTCATCCTGACGACGAACATATCCGCGGTGCACCAGTGGATTGATGAGCTTGTCGACAAGACAAACCTTACGCGCGACCAGATTGGCGAATATACAGGCGAAGTCAAGGACATAAAGCCCGTGACAGTTGCTACCTAACAGGTACTGACATGGCGGCCTGACAAGCATGAAGAGACGTATCCGCACTTCCAGCTTTTCCGCGAAAGGGCCTGGGGTCTGATAATCTACGACGAAGTGCACATGCTGCCGGCACCGGTGTTCCGCGTAACGGCAGAACTGCAGGCTGTACGCCGCGTCGGTCTTACGGCGACACTTGTCCGTGAAGACGGATGCGAGAATTACGTGTTCAGTCTGGTTGGCCCCAAGCGCTACGACGTGCCCTGGAAGGAGCTTGAGCATTCCGGCTGGATTGCAGATGCGGAGTGTATAGAACTCAGGCTCGACATGGACATGGAAAAGCAGCTCGATTACGCAGTTGCCGACCAGCGCAGCAAACACCGCATTGCAAGTGAGAACCCGGCGAAAGTGCCGGTTGTAGAAGAGCTCGTGAAACGGTTCCCTGAAGACCGCATTCTGATTATAGGTCAGTATCTTGATCAGCTGTTTGAGCTGTCAAAACTTCTGAATGTGCCAATCATCACAGGAAAGACGGCAAATGCCGAGCGTGATGAAATATACGGAAAGTTCAGAAAAGGCGAAATACGGGTGCTTGTCGTGTCTAAGGTGGCAAATTTTGCCATCGATTTACCGGATGCTTCAATGGCCATTCAGATATCAGGCACATTCGGCAGCCGCCAGGAAGAAGCACAGCGACTTGGCCGCATCCTCCGCCCGAAAGGTCGGCGTGCACGCTTCTTCACGCTGATAACACGGGGTACGGTCGAGGAAGAATTCGGCGCAAACCGTCAGAAATTCCTTGCTGAGCAGGGCTACTCCTACAGACTGATCCGGTCGCTGGAAGAACTGCCGGACGAGATAGAAGCGCCGTCCTGCAATCAAGCCTTGAATGGCAGTGTCAGCATATCCGGCAGTGACCTGATATCCGGGAGCGGAGAGTAATAATGGCAGTTGAAGACATCCTGCAGTGGCGCGAATCACTCACGACGCTTGCTGACAATCATTTTTTTGAAATAATCCGCATGTATCTGGGTGAGGTGAAGACGCCCTACAACAAGCAGAAGCTTATCGAGGAGCTGAGTGCGTTCCTGAGGAAGGAAGATACCAAAAAGTCGATTGTGCGCCTGCTTTCAGAAGATGACCTGAAGATTCTTTCTGCCGTGTACGTTCTTCCATGTGCCACACAATCCAAACTGGCAGAGTTTTTCAAGAACGATTATTCATACTCAGTCCTTTACGAGCAGCTCATGAATCTGGAAGAACGCCTGCTTGTGTACAGACACAGACATCCGTTCGGCAAGAAGACGGTTTTCAGCCTGAATCCGCTTCTGGCAGATGCTCTCAAGCCGTACATCGGCCGCGAAAAGTTACTCGAGAAACCTGCTGATATACAGGTGCTTGCAGATGGAGACACTGCACGCTTACGTCGTACCCTTACTCCTGGACTGCTTGCCGCCTTCATTTCGTACGTGGCTGAAAACCCGGATTTGAGGAAGGCAGACGGTTCATTCAAAAAGCGCGTTGATGCAGCAATTCCGTCTGTGTTCCCGCAGTATGCTGAAGGCGGCTATCTGGAACTGCTGCTCACAGCGTTCATAAACCTGAATCTGTTCCGCCAGAAAGACAACGGCCTGTGCATTCAGTGGGACCGCATCCGGCAGTTCGCACTGCTGCGTAATGATGTGCAGTACGCGTACATTGCAGCAGCCTCGTGCAGTCACTTGCCCCGCGACATTCTCCAGAAGCAGGCGCAGCTCATCCTGGACCTGCTCTACACAATACCTGCAGGCGGATATACACGGCAGCTGCTGATGCAGAGCGCGTTTGTCCTGCAGGAGCGCAGTCAGCCTGACAGCGGCATGAATGTTCATTCAAGCAGATTTGCTGCCATCCTGCGTGCGTCCGAGGAAGAAAATGAGGATGAGGAAGAGAAGACAGGCGTTGATCTGCTTATCGACAACGCAATCACCCTCGGGCTCCTTTGGCCGGTTGGCAGTGACATTCACGGAAACCATGTCTTCGTGCCGGCAGACGGCATTGTGCAGGAAACTGCGGACGGGGCAGCCAGCGACATGCAGCGTATGGTCGCGAGCATTGACGGCGGCTTCCAGATTACGCTGCTTCCGGGGCTGACGCTCGGCGAAATGCTTGTGTACGCGATGTGTGCAGTCACGACACGTTACGATACCGTCCTTCAGATGGATATCACGAAAAAGGCCGCCATCCGCTGTTTTGACGAGGGAATGGAGCCATCCGTCATTTTCGAGGATATGAAGCGCTTCCTGTGTCATGATATCCCGCAGAATCTGGACTTTTCGTTCAATGACTGGTTCTCAGGATATAACATGGCGGCGCTTTTCAAGGGATATGTACTGCGCATCGTGCCCGAAAAAGCTGTCCTTGCGGAAAAGAACCCGGAATTTGCGCCGTATATCAAAATGACGCTCGCACCAGGCATTTACCTTGTCGATTTTGCCAGCGATGAAGAAGCCGCACAGGTTATTGCCAACAGCGGCCTTGATTTCATCGGCTCTGTCCGCGATACGCACAAAGCCGCAGACGCAGTGCCTTTTGCGCCTGTCCGGTTCCCGAAGCCGGTGACGCAATCCGCTGAGGACGGGGAACTCCTGCCCATCCCTGAGGGCGCTGATGATTTCCTTGCCGGTCTTGAAGCATCTCTTGCAGAGAAAACACTTACGCGTGAGCAGCTTGAGGAACTCACCATCCGCATAAAGAGGCGCATCATTGTAAATCCGGTGCAGCTTCGTCCGGATTCAGTACGCCCTGAGAAAAATGAGGCGTCGGGCATGGATTTCCTTGGGAAAATTCACGTCATAGAACATGCACTCGCATCAGACAGCATGCTCGAAGTTACCTACGACGGCGCTGTGTATCTTGGCCAGCCGCTCGGACTGGAAAAACAGACAGGCGACGCGATGCTCAAGATGCTCGTGCATCCGGAATTTGAGCACAAGGAATTCAGTGTCGCGCGGTCTCAGGTAGTGCGCCGCATCCGTGGTGCAATCTTCAAGGAAACATTCAACGGCTGATGTATCTCTACGGATAGAATCAGCATCCTCATTTGTGCTATACTCAAGCCATGAGTACAAACAACGCAATGGTTCGCCTTCAGAAGGCATGTAAAGAAAAGAGTCCGTTATGCATCGGTCTTGATACAGACCCGTCATATCTTCCAGAGTCAGTAATTTCACGGTTTGCAAGCCCGGCAGAGGCAGTTGTTGCCTACAATCAGGGCATTGTGGAAGCTGCAGCACAGTACGCGGCGTGCTGTAAAGTTCAGGTAGCCTATTACGAGGCAATGGGGCTTGCCGGCATGAAAGCTTTTTCTGATACACTGAAGCTCGTCCGGGGCTCCGGGCTCATCGCCATTTCTGACATTAAGCGCGGTGACATTGCGGATACGGCAAAAGCGTATGCCCGTGCTCATTTCTCAGGTGATTTTGAGACAGATATCATTACGATAAACCCTTACATGGGATTTGATACACTCGAGCCGTTTGTTGAGGCTGCTGCAGAACGTGATAAGGGTATTTTCGTCCTGCTCTGCACATCGAATCCGGGAAGGGATGACATTGAAAAACTTTCACTCACAAAAGGCGGCACCGTGCTTCAGGCAGTTGGTAGCAGGCTGAATGAACTTGCAGACCGTTTTGGCGCTGCAGAAGATGCCTGTTCTCCAATCGGGGCTGTTGTCGGAGCTACCGCTGAGGAGGATGCACGCTCACTCCGCGATGCATACAACCGCATTATGTTCCTGATTCCGGGTTACGGTGCACAGGGAGGCGCTGCACGGATTGCGGCAACGCTCCTCGACAGGGCAGGCGGTACGGTCAATTCGTCACGCGGCATTCTGTGCGCCTGGAAGAAGAGTGCGGATCTGGCGGAAAAGCGCGAGGCAGGAACTCTTACCATGACGGATATAGTGGACGCTGCGGAGAAAGCATCAAAGGCGTCCATGCTTGACCTGCAGCAGGCGTTTGCGGCACTCAAAGTGTAAACTTGATTTTACGGCATGAATGTGCTTTTAAGGCATGAGATTGCTGAGAAGGCATATACGTGCTTGTAAGGCATAACGCCCGCAAACTAACGACAGGTAGTTTTAGTGATAACAGGAGATGACAGATGAGCGGATGTAACGATACACAGCAGAAAGTTCAATTTCAGGTAGAGGCCGTTTCGTGCGGCGAAATTGCGCCGGGGATTTTCAAGCTTGTTCTGAAGGCAGTCTCCGATAAAAACAACCGCCCGGTAGTAGCGCCGAGAGCAGGGCAGTTTTTCATGCTCCGTCGGGAGCCTTCCAAGACGCTGCTCTGCCGTCCAATCAGCGTGTTCCGCGTAGAAGATTCTGCCGGCGTTCTTGCTTTTACAGACGTATGTACTGGCGTGAAAAATACTGATGGCGGGGCATGCGCTACGGCTAACGAACGGTCGGTAGCAGATGGGCGCGATGCTGTGGCAGGTATTTTCATCACATTCCTTATTCTGCTTAAAGGACAGGGAACACAGGAGTTATGTTCGCTGAAAGAAGGCGATCTCGTTACGGGCATTGGTCCGCTTGGAAATGAATTCCCATTCCCGCATGCATGTAAGTCAGCAGACGCAGCTCAGGCAGAAAATGCAGACAGGACAAACTGCGCCGGCAAGGTCGCCATAATCGGCGGCGGAATCGGCGTGGCACCTGTTGCGGGGTTTGCTTCTACACTTACTGCCGGATCGTATGACTTTTACGCGTGCTTCAAATCAGGCACATATGGTCTTGAATATATTGAGCCTGAAAAACTTGTCATTACGACAGATGACGGCTCTGAAGGAATAAAGGGCATGCTGCCTGATGCTTTCACAGCGGGCACCGCCGCCGGCTACGATGCCGTGTACGCATGTGGTCCAGAGCCTATGCTCCGTTATGTGCAGAAAGTTTGTGCTGAAGCAGGCGTTCAGTGCTGGCTCAGCATGGAATCGCGCATGGCATGCGGTGTAGGTGCATGTCTTGGCTGTACCATCACGACGACAGAAGGCAACCGCCGCTGCTGCAAAGACGGCCCGGTTTTTGACGGCGCCGTGCTCATCTTCCCGGAAAGGAAGCCGGCTGCTTCGAAAAAAGTGTCTTCTTCTCAGACTGGCGGACTGCTTGCAAAGGCAGAAGCTGTCACTGCCGGTCCTGACCTGAGCGTGACTATTGCCGGAGTACGTTTCCAGAACCCTGTGATTGCGGCTTCAGGTACGTTCGGCTACGGCAGTGAGTACGCCGATCTTGTGGACGTAAACGCACTTGGCGGCATCTGTTCAAAGGGACTTACGCT
>JAZUFS010000366.1:0-19416 GCA_045640805.1 Treponemataceae bacterium | reverse complement strand
CCTCAAACTGCAGGATGGCTGCAACAACAACTGTGCTTACTGCCGCATCCACATTGCGCGCGGCCCGTCTGTATCACTTCCCGTACGCGACGTACTTTCAAGAGTGCGTCTCATTGAAAAAGCCGGCCAGAAGGAGATTGTTCTTACGGGCGTCAACCTGTCGCAATATGCAGGCTCTACAGCAGGCCTTTCTGCGCCCGGCACATCCGTGAATGTCAGTAGTGTCATGAAAGGTGACGCCATAAGGCCGTATCTTGACTTTGCGCAGTTACTCCGTCTGCTGCTTGATAACACAACGGACATCAATTTCAGAATTTCAAGCCTGTACCCGGATCGTGTCGACGACGAAATGTGTGACGTAATCAAGGACCCGCGCATAAGGCCGCATTTCCACCTGTCAGTACAGTCTGGCAGCAATACTGTCCTTAAGGCAATGAACCGCCCGTACCGCGCCTCCGACGTAATTGACGCCGCACACCGTCTTCGCCAGCTGAAGAGCGGCTGCTTCCTTGCATGTGATGTCATTACGGGATTCCCCGGCGAGACAGACGCTGACTTTGAAGATACCGTCACCATGTGCCGTGATGCCAATTTCACATGGATGCACGTATTCCCGTTCTCAGCCCGCCCTGGAACTGCAGCGTACAGAATGAAGCCGCAAGTCCCGCAGAGCATTTCCGGAAAGAGGGCAGCTTATCTGACTGAACTCTCATGCGCCTGGAAGCAGGAATACCTGAAAGCATTTCTTGGAAAGGAACTGGTTGCCATTGTAGAAAAACGCCGCGTAGATGAACTTCGGGCAGTTACAGACAACTTCATTCATGTGCGGCTTGAGCCCCTTACCACTGTAGAAGCAGACTCAGCAAGACTTGGTGGCAAAGAAGTGAAAATCCGCCTGACAAAAATCCTTATTTCACGTTCCCAGACAGAAGATGTCGAGGCTGAAGGCATAATCATTTAATCATTTCGGGAATATACTACGATTAATTTCCATATAGTATGATTAAAATTGAAATTTCTGAAAAAGAGTGCTATAATCTCGCGTAAAGTGTGTTTAATAAAGTGTGTTTCAGCATGAAACAAACGAAATTACTGACAAGCAGGCCATGTGCCTGACAGAGGAGAAATGAATGAAGAGATCAAGTAAGGCGGCAATAGTAGCAGTACTTATTGCCTTGCTTATGCTGGTGACTTCCTGCGATTTAGGAATGTTCACTAAGTCAATGGCACCTTCATCTGCCGTACGCGATCAGAGTAAGGCTGAAGAAGCTCTCGCAAAGAAAGATTCTGGCGACCTTGCAAAAGATGCTGCAAATGTTGGTGATAAGAATGAGGCCCAGAAAGTTCTGGGTGCATTGAGTAAAAAATCAAAGGAAGAAATTACTGCTCTTTCTGATGAAGAAAAGGCAAGCATCATCAGTGCTTCTATGACTGCATGTATTGATATGGCAGCTCTTGCAGATTCAATTGATATGGATGCCATCACTTCAGGTGATGCAGATCCTGATGCAATGATTGGTGAAATCCTCAAGTCTTTCTCTGGTGCAGATACAAAATGTGTTGTGTTCATTCTTGAAGATTCCCTTAATGAGGATGGAACACTGAAAGACATGTCAGAAGCAACAAAGAAAAACCTTGCACTTGGTGCAGTTTCTGTTGCAGCTTCAACAGTAAGCGGAGTAGAGGATTTGGATTCTGATGCTCTTATTGAAGCCATGGAAAATGGTGGAGATGCAAGTACTATCCTTGGTAATGAAGCTTCACAAGATGATATAAAGGCTCTGGAGACTTCACTTAAGACATTGGAAGCTCTTGAAGCATCAGGATTTGCTCTCGAAGACATTTTAAGCGGTCTTGCAGGCTGATATAAAGGAGACGGAACATGAAAAAGATTATTGCTATATTAATTATTCTTTGCGTTGCCGGTGCTCTTTTTGCAGCCGATACAACCGTAACATTCAAGGGCATGTCAGCTCTTGATAACCGTTCAACCGGTATGGGTGGCGGATTCGTAGCTGATACATCAGATTACTTCACACTCATGAGAAACCCTGCAGGTCTTGCATTTGCAGGTAGACACAATCTGGTTGGTGTTACAAACATCAACGTAGGTGGTCCTTTTGAAGATGCTATTGCAATCGCACAGAATCCTGATATGCTTTCTGACCAGACTGCAATCATCAACACAGCAAAGGGTCTGCTCAGCCAGAACAAGCTGAATCTCGGCTTCTCACTCGGTGGTCCTATCGCTATTGGTGGTACATACAAGAACGGTTTTGGTTGGGGACTTGCTGATCAGGTTGTGGTCAATGTCAGTGCACCTTCAACAATCGTAAAGGCAAACGTTGAGCTCGACGGCGACTTTGTCCTGGGTTATGGTCATGCGTTTGACCTTGGCGCTCTTGGAAAGCTTGCAGCAGGTGTTTCAACTGATATCTATGCACAGGTTCCATACATGAACGTAAATGCAAACCTCCTGAATGTCCTTACTGCTACAGACATGATGTCAGCTCTGACAGGACTGATGCAGTTCAAGACATCAATGGGTGCAAACATTAATGCCGGTATTCAGTGGCGTTTCCTCGATTTCCTGAATGTTGCAGCTGTTTATAACAGTATGCTGAGTATTGTAAATAACTCACCACTGCAGCTCGATCTCGAGAATTTAGATCCGTCAGCACTTCTTTCTTTCAATTCAACAAGATTCCAGACAACAGGAGCTGCTGGAACTGTAGATGTTGGTGTTGGAATTGATATCCCGACAAAATGGTCACTCGGACTTATTTCTGACTGGGGTGCATATGCTGACATCAAGGATCTGTTCGGATGCATGGCAAATAACCCGCTTGAAAGAAACCCAATCCTGAACATGAATGTTGGTACAGAAATTACACTTCTGAACTTCATTTCACTGCGCGGTGGTATCAGTGATACATACCTGCATGCTGGTGCTGGTATCAGACTGCTGGGACTCCACCTGGACGCTGCAATCTACGGAAAGGAACTTGGAACTGAACCAGGTTCTGCTCCTCAGCTGAATGCAGCAATTTCAATCGGAATCCGCCACTAATCTGACTGATTGACCGAAGAACTGACCCGCAGTCTGTAATATGGCTGCGGGCTTTTTTATGCCCCGGTAAATAGATTACTCTGTAATAATTACAAGAAACATAAACGACAATAAAAAAAAACGCAGGCTTTGGGAAGTGTCCAACAATAAGGGACGCTTCATTAAGCAGCCTGCGTTTTTTGTTGTAGAATAATTACCTGGCAGATTTTCCTGCGCTGTAATTATACGTTGAACTTATCTACCTGACTTCCAATGTCCTTGATAGATTCATCCATGTCATTTGCAATATCATTAAGGGCAGCCCCTGTCTCGTTAATCTTCTTTGCACCATGTGACATTTCTAGCATACTGTTCTGCATAATGCTTGTGGCATCCTGAAGCATCTGGACTTCGGAAAGAATTGCCTTGTTACCTTCTGCCATTTCACGTGATGCAGTACGAACTTCTGCGGTACTGTCATTCATGCTGTGAAGTGCATTGTTGATCTGGATAGAACCTTCGCTCTGTTCGACCATGGCATTTCTGATCTGCTGGACAATTTCGTCTGTTGCACGAATCTTTCTTGATACTTCTTCAAATGCGGCATTTGACTGTTTTGATGTATCAACTACGCTATCAATAGATAACTGAATTTCCTGCAGCTGATTACCGATTGTCTTTGACTGACTTGAAGAAGTTTCTGACAGTTTACGGATTTCGTCAGCAACGACAGAGAAACCTTTACCTGCATCGCCTGCGTGAGCAGCCTCAATAGCGGCGTTCATTGCGAGAAGGTTTGTCTGACTTGCAATACTTGCAATGGCACTGTTTGCTTCCTGCAGGGTAGCACTCTGTGTACGGATGCTTTCAATCTTTGCATTAACTTCAGATTGCATCTGTGCGCCGCTTTCTGCACTGGCAATAAGGTCTTCAAAACTGTCTGCCATCTTGTCGACTGAAGTATTTACAGACTCAATGTTGCTCATCATTTCTTCAATTGCGGTTGAAGCCTGGGTAACGCCTGCACTCTGATTTTCAATCATCTTTTCGAGCGATTCTATGTTAGACGCAATTTCGTTAACTGCACCGGCTGTCTCATGAACACTGGAGCCCTGTGTAGCAATCTGACCGTGGACAGATTCTATATTGGCAATAATCTGCGTAATAGATGCACTGGTTTCCTGTGTCTGGCTGTGCAGTGTCTCTCCTGCGGCGGTAAGCTCATCCTTCGACTTCTTAAGATCCTGCATGATGATCTGCAGGTTCTCGGTAAATTGGTTGAATCCCGTGACGACATCGCCAACTTCATCGTTTGTCTTTATGGCAATACGTTTTGTAAGGTCAGCACTGCCGGATGAAATTTCTGTAATTGAGTTCTTTACTGAATTGAGCGGTTTCAGCATGAGTCCGATAAGGATGAAACCAATAAGTATTGAAAGGATGATGACAACAATCGTAGAAATAAAGGAAGCTTTCTTCATGACGCGAAGAACGCTGAAGTAGTAGTCCCATGAAGTAACTGCAAAAACTGACCAGTCCGTACCTTCAACAGGCTTGTATGCCGTAATCATCTTTATGCCGAGAGAAGGGTCATCAAATGATTCAACGCCGGTTTCACCTGCGAACAGATGAGACATTACAAGTCCGATTCCCTGCGTCCAGTCAAGTTCATACTCGTAATCGCCTTCATCTGTATTCGGGTTTGCATTTGCAATTGTTGCCTGTGTTATTCTGTTAATGACCGAAGGATGCATTCCCGCACCGATATCAATCTTTTCAATGGTGTCAAGAAGCGCATTTCCGTTAATTACGGAAACGAGAACACCAATCGTCTTACCGTTGAAATCGTAGACAGGAACACTGTAATACTGCAGGACGGAATTGGTGACCGGACTTAATCCCGGGTCAGCAATATACTTATTGCCTGCGAATGCAACTGAGAAGTAATCGCGGTCCTTGAAGTTCATCAGACGGCCGTCAGAAACGATTGCATCTCCATTTTTGTCGTAAAATGCAAGGTTTTCGTAGTTGCCTTCAAATTGCTTCAGGACAGATGATAGAAGCGCCTGTTTTTCTTCAAGCGAATTTGCCGGATTGCGAATAAAATCAACCTGAGAAAGAACAGTCAGTTTAGTCAGTTCCTTTTCATTGATTGACTTTATCTGGTTTGCCAAATCGTCTGAAACAGCAGAAAGCTGGTTGTTGACGCTTTCAGTCATTCTGATGGAAAACCATTTGTAATTGACAGTTGTCAGGACGATTGCAGAGACTGCAACAATCACAACAAGCATAAGAATCAGTTTAGCCTTGATGGAAAACCTGATTTTACCATTTGTACTCATGAGACCCCTCTAAGAAGCAAAATTAAAACTTTTTTGAGCGTTCTTATTATAACTTAATAATACATAATGTCAAAGGAAATAGAGAAAATGGATTTTCATAATGAAAAATGACTGAATATATGAAGAAAGTACGATAGGGTTGAGAGAAACAAAAAAAAGACCACCGCGGTTATGCGATGGTCTTGTAATCAATCAGTAGAAATGAATTATTCAGCTGCTGGCGGGAAGTGCAGGTTTGTCATGTCTACAGAAGGGTCGTAAGGGAATTCTGTATCTACATCTCCATCTATACCTTTCCATGCATGTGTTGTAAATGTTGTATATGGTTCTTCGTTATGTCCATCGGCATAAATATCCATAGAGGCAGTATCAGCATAAATTCCATTTAGTCCAGGTATTGTTACACGCCCATCATCGTAATTTGCTGGAGTTCGGGTTCCTTCCTTAATAAATCTGCCAGACTTTCTTGTTTCTGTTCCGTTTGAGTATTCTGTAACTGTCTTAAATACAATACCTGTATCATAAAGATATTCACATTCTTTTAAAGTAAGCACACCTTTTTCTGTAATTGTTTTTTCGTAGTAATTGTTTGTGAGAATTTCTTCAGTTACAGTATCGCCATTTGTTACGGTTGTATTTTCAATTCCGTTTGTGTAGCTTACAGAAACAGTTTTTTTACCATTAACATCGACAGTTCCAGAACCTGTTCCGATTGTCTGTGGCGAGCCCTGATAGGGAATGTCTTTTATTTCGATTGTGATTGTCTTTGTTCCATCGGTGTTGGTTTCAGTTACTGTTGTTGAATCACAACCGAACATAAGATGCTCTGTACATTTTGTTTCCTTTGGTTCACCATTTACATAGGTATATGTAGTCTCAACACATTTGTTGTAGGTATCCTGTGAAGGATTTGTATAGCTTTTAACAACTTTAGATATTTCGTTGCCCTGATCATCGTAGTTAATCTTAATCGTTTCTTCTGTTGACGACAATGGAATTCCGTCTGCTGTAGTTTCATGAAGTGCAGCATCAATTTCACGGTGTTTTGTTTCTTCTTCGGAAACCTTGGTTCCCGCGGCACTATAGATGACTTTTGAAGTGTCTGAAATACCGGTTTTGACTTCAGACTTCGTCTTTTCAATTGCTTTTTTACCGTCTGTATATAATGTTGTTGTCGTAATATCTTCACAGTGACCTTTTGTTTCGTTTTCCTCGATAGTAGACTCAATCGTTTCAGTTTTCTTGCCTGACTCATGACCATCCGGATACGAAATTATCTCTGCAGATATTACTTTATCGTTTCCTCTCTTCATTGTAACAGTGGCTTCCTTTTCGGAAACTCTTCCATCAGGATATGTTGTAGTCTGTTCAATGGTAGATTCGGTAATGTCATCTTTATCTACCTGAATTTCAAGAGATACAATCTTTGTGCCATCCGGATATGTTGTTGTCTCTTCAATGGTGCAGGTTTTGCCTTTCTGTGTAATCTTCTGTTCTGTCGTTGATCCATCAGGATTGCTGATTGTATCATCCGTTACCTTTGGAATTAACATGCCATCGCAACCAGAAAATACCATTGCGAGTGCAAGAAGAATTAATAGGAATATTTTAGAGTTGGATTTCATAGCTTCTCCTTGAAAAAAAACGTTCCGCATTATGTGCGTTACCATTAAAGTAGCACGCATATTGCTATATGTCAAAAAAAGAGAAGAGAAATGGTTATAAATGGAGTTTTTTGAGGAAAATGATAAAAAAAGGCTAATTCAAGATGAATTAGCCTTCCATTCAACTGAGCTTTGGCGGATTCGAACCGCCGACCCACGCCTTAAAAGGGCGTTGCTCTACCTGCTGAGCTAAAAGCCCATCATTCATTGCTGAATGCTCGCTAACTATACGAAAATTTTGTGAAAGTGTCAATAACGGACTTTTACGCAGTTATTTGTGCGGGAAATTTAAAAAAAGTCTTTTCCGTTTTGACATTTTTGATATTTGCGATATAATTTCAATTGGAGCATTCAGGAAAGAATCCTGAATCTGAGGAGATTAAAATGAAGAAAAAGATGATTGCAGTACTCGTTGTACTTCTCGTCGTAAGCACAGCTTCAGTATTCGCACTCGGAATTGGTGCACAGAGCGGCTGGTCAACAGGTTTCAGTGGAGCGCTTTCAATCGTTCCAGACGGAAACGGACTTCGCTTTGCTGTAAACGGCTATCTTGGCGGTGTTACAAGAGTTGGTGTAACTGCAGATAAGTGGCTTGCAAACAAGAGTCTTGCAAAGCCAATCAACTACTTCTACGGTGTTGGTGCTGCTGGTGACGTTGCTCTTGGAAGTGGTCTTGCAGCCGGTGTTTACGGACGCCTTCTTGCAGGTCTTAACTGCTATCTGCTCGATGATTTCATGGAAATCTATCTGCAGGCAGCATGGCAGCCGGGAATCAGCCTTTCAATTGGAAACGAACTGCACCTTACTCCAGTAATTACCAGTTTCCCAGTTGATCTTGGTATCCGCTTCTGGCTGTAATCAGTCTGGAAGATGAAAAAAACTGCTGCGTTTTGCAGCAGTTTTTTTTTGCCTTTGTGACAAATCGTGTTTTATGGCATAATAGCCATAAGAGTAGTATTCCTTTATGAAAAAAACTGGCGCATCAACAATCATTGCAATCATCCTCTCTACGTGTTTCATAGCCGTGCTCTCACTTTTTTACGCGACAGCATTTACCGGCCAGACTGACATTTCAGAAACAGAGATGCGCACCCTTCAGAAAGTTCCTGCCTTTACTGCCGCCGGTTTCATCTCAGGTACGTACCAGTCAGAACTTGAAGAATCAGTCGCTGACCAGCTCAGGTTCGGTGAGCAGATAAAGTACATCGTCAAGCAGGGATACAATGCACTTACAGGATTGTTTTCTAAAAATGCCGCGCGTATTGTCATGAAAAAATCTGCAGTTACTGCATCGCAAAATACTATTGCAACGGCAGAAGATGATGAACATCCTGAAAGCGTAGAAAACGCAGCCGTCATTTCACCTTCCGGAAGCAGTGCGGTTACCATAAATGAGACGACAGCCGTAACGGCTCATTCCGAAAGCGTGCAGGAAACGCCTGAGACATACAATTACATTTATCAGGAAGTGGTTGCCGATACGCTCTACAAGCTCGATGACTCAGGATATATCATCCAGATGTGGGCACCGCCGGAAAAGTACGACTTTGACTTATATGACCCGGAAATGCTTGCGGCAGTTACGTACCCGAAGTACATGCTGTTCATTGATACGCCGCTTTCTACCGACTTTAATGCACCGGGACAGAGTGGGGCGTATGAGTATGTCAAAGCGCACATGCCTGCCATGACAGATTATGCCGAACTAACGTTCAGGAATTTCGAGGATTTCAAGCAATATTTCTATCAGACCGACCATCACTGGAATTACCGCGGATCATATCTGGGGTATACGCTTTGCATGAAGATGCTTGAAGGGCCGGACGTACAGCTGCTCGAGCCATCAGGTACACATACGTATCCGGCAATCTACAACGGCTCTCTTGCGCGTGACAATCTTCTGCGCTGTTCGACAGAAGAGTTCACCGTATATGAGTTTGACATTCCGCCATATAAGACGTACGTAGACGATGAAGAAGCCGAATACGGATGGCGCAGTTGGTACGTAAGCGATGATGATTTTCCGCATAAGGTGTATTCAAATCATTATGGCATGTATTACGGTGACGATCATGCAAAGGTAGTGTACGACTTTGACAATCCGGATGCAGAGAGCATCCTCATCCTTGCAACATCCTGGTCAAATGCCATAAACGACCTGATTGCAAGCCACTACAATGAGACACACGTACTTGATTTCAGACACTACAGGAACACGTATGGCGAGGGAATCAACGCCCAGAAGTACATGGATGAGCATGGTCTTACAAAACTGCTTATCCTGGGTGATATCAGCTCGCTCGGTCATATGAGGAAGGAATAATGTTATTCAGCAGCATGGTTTTCATATTCATATTTCTACCGCTGACGTGCCTTCTGTACTATATGTGTCCGCGCCGTACCGTCCGTAATGCAGTCCTTACCGTTGCATCTCTGTTCTTCTACGCATGGGGTGAGCCATCATACATACTGCTTATGCTGTGTTCCATCCTCATGAACTGGACATTCGCGCTCATCATTAATCGCCGTCCCAAGATTGTCCTCATATGTGCAGTAATCTTCAACATCGGACTCCTGTTCTGTTTCAAATACCTGGACTTTTTCATAGGTGTCACGAACATGATATTCAAGGCAGACCTGCCGCTCACGGACGTCATGCTTCCGCTTGGCATAAGCTTCTACACATTCCAGGCGCTTTCATACGTCATTGATGTGTACCGCGGTGAATCTGACGCGCTGAAGAATCCACTTCATGTAGCACTTTACATTTCACTTTTTCCGCAGCTTATTGCAGGACCTATAGTGCGCTATGGCGACGTAAAGACGGAACTTACCGGCAGGAAAGAGACTGCAGAAGACTTTTTTGCCGGTCTTGAGCAGTTCATGTTCGGTCTTGGCGCAAAGGTAATTCTTGCAAATAACCTTGCAGTTGTTGCAGACGGCATTTTTTCGTCTAAAGGTGATGCAGGAGTAGCTGTCGTCTTCATTGGTGCCGTTTCGTACATGTTCCAGATTTTCTTTGATTTCTCCGGATACAGTACCATGGCAATAGGACTTGGACGCATGTTCGGCTTCCATTTCCCGGTGAATTTCAACGCGCCGTATACTGCAACTTCAATTACTGACTTCTGGAGACGCTGGCACATCACACTGTCTGTCTGGTTCCGTGATTACGTGTACATTCCGCTCGGTGGCAACCGTTGCAGTACGGCAAAGCATATCCGGAACATACTGCTTACGTGGCTGCTGACCGGCTTCTGGCATGGTGCGGGATGGAATTTCCTGCTGTGGGGCATCTATTACGGACTGCTTCTGCTGCTCGAGAAATACTGCATACTGCCGTTGCTTTCAAGAGTGAATGAACGTGCCGCAAAGATTATCGGGCGTACATACACGCTCGTCCTTGTCCTTTTCGGCTGGCTCATTTTCCGCACGGATGATGCGTCTGTATTTGCGGTCATCGTAAACGCAGCAAAAGGGCAGCCTCTGTCACAGTTCGTCCTGTCTCACGCTGACATGATGAGCAAAACGGCGTTCATCCTGCCGGCTTTACTGTTCAGCACGGACTTACCGGCGTGGCTTTCACGTAAGCTTGATTCCCGGGATTCACTCAGAATCGTCCGTGCAGTACTCGCTTGTGTAGTATTTGTCATATCAGTTTTCATGCTTGAGGCAAGTACCTATAATCCGTTCATTTATTTCAGGTTCTGAACCATTTTAGGTTGACATGAGAATTAACAGTCTTTATCTTAGTAATAACATGATGAAATCAAAATTCCTGCTGTTTTTACTGATGTGTGCGGTTATTCCGTTCATCTTTTTTTCGTGTGAAAAGACATCAGTTTCAAATAATCTTACCTCAGAAACACTGTTTTCACTGAACTATGGCAGTTTTGAAAACGAACTCAAATTCTATGATCTTTCCGGTGGCAGTGAAATTTCATCAAAGATTGTCATGCAGAACGGCTTTTTCTACATTTCCGACAGCAATGCCCGTAAAGTAATGGAAGTCAACTCGTATGGCGACCTCATGCTCATCCTGTATAACGAAGAGTCAAATCCTGTTCCGACGTTCATCCAGATGTCAGATATTTCACCGGAGGACGTCGGAATCCCGACAGAAAATGCTACCCAGCGGGCCACAATCTATCCGTTCAACAGGATAAGCAGCATTGCAGTTGATACCGCGAAATGCCTGTACGTTACGGATTATCTTCCTGAAGACAGATACGAGGAGGATGAGGATGGCACCCAGGTCTTGCGGCAGATTGTGCTCCGTTTTGACAAGAACGGCCAGTTTATAGATTATATCGGGCAGCAGGGACCGGGAGGTTCACCGTTCCCATATGTCAAGGAACTGTATACGACCAAGAACGATGAGCTTGTCGTCGTGACGCTGACTGCATCCGGCTACGAAGTGTTCTGGTTCTCGAATGACGGCTTCCTCAAATACAGGGTTCCGGTTGATTTTGACAGGCTTCCTGTACCAAAAAGCGATGAAAACCGCGAAATCTTCAAATCCCTTGAAGCAATCGTCCCTGATTACACTGAGCAGAAGCTCTATCTTAAGATTGACTACTGCGTCATGGAATATGATGAATCTTCAAAGGTTCAGTCCGGTATTTCCTACGACAAGACGCTGCTGTATCCGCTTGACCTGAACACAAGCCAGTATGATGAACCTGTCCTGATTCCCGCATTTGATGAGGTGCTCTCAAACGAATACTCAAAGATCACCTACAAAGTACCGTACGACCTGTTAGGTATTACAGAGTCAGGCTGGGCGTTCTTCATCATTTCAGACGAGACAGGCTATTCAGTCATGATGGTTCAGCCAGAAACACAGAAGATTGCCCGCCGCCACATCGACATTCCGGCAGATAATCTTGTCTATTACAACATGTCACTTTCTGATGACGGCATTATCTCGTTAATGCTTTCATCTGATACTGACACTAAAGTAATATGGTGGCGTACTGATCAGCTTATCAACTCGCTGTAAGGCATTCCTGAAGAAGAGGATTTCCGGTGGAAATAAGAGACGACGAAGCGCAGAATCTGACATTTCACTATAACCGCGAAGAACGGCTTAAAAACGCGCCGAAAATGGTGCGTGACTATTATTCCGGCGACTATAAAATGCCACCAAAGGGACTGTTCAAAATGCTTGTCTACACCAAGTCATCGCGCATCATGCTTTTTGTCCTTATTGCCTGTCTCCTTCTGGCGCTTTTCATTGGACTTATGAGTCCTAATGCGGATGAGGGTGCGCTTTCAAACATTAAACTGAAACTGACGGCATTTGCTTTTCAGGACAACATATACACTCAGATAGTTCTGAAACCGGATGAAAAGAACACTGAAAAAAGTATAGAAACTTCAATTGATGTAGATTTCAATTTCTACGATGTGGATGGTGCACTCGTAGAAACAGTTAAAAAAACAGATATATATAAAGGAAATGAACTTGCAATCGGCACAACTTCGACAGATTATGATATACTGAAAGTAGAAGCTGTCGTTACCATTGATAATGAACAGTCAGCCCTGAAAGCAACGGTTAAGCGAGACTGACCGTTAGGACTGTTGAGGAGAGTTCTGAATAATGATGCAGGTTTATTTCCTGTCAGTGCTGCTTAATGCGCTTGCAGGCATCATACTGATTAAAGGAAACAACAGTGAAGGCTCATTGCTTTCCAACCGGCAGGTACGTCTTGTAATCGGCGTGCTTGCAGTTGTTGTGGGCTTTTTGAAGCTTTTCATAGTTGTCCAGCCGGATATAATTATCCTTGGCGATCTGCTGCCTGTAATTGCGGGTGTAGCAGGTGGTGCAAACATCCTGATTGATTATTACCGCGAATATACGACAGTAGAAATCTCATTGAATGCATTCTTCGAGAAGTTATTCATTTCTGGCAGAAAATATGTAGGAATAATCTGCATTATAATTTCTGTCCTTCATTTCCTGTTCCCACGCCTGTCGATTTTGTAACATGAATGCACGTTCCGCCGCAGGCATTGTCCTGAAAGATGACAAGATTTTCATAGCTCACAGAATTCCCGGTGGAGACATGGGGGAACGCTGGGAATTTCCCGGTGGAAAAGTTGAAGAAGGTGAGTCTTTTCAGGAAACGCTCGTCCGTGAATACAAGGAAGAATTTGGAGTTGATGTAACGGTAGGTCGTCACATTGCAGATGCATCGTTCCAGCATGGGGCTAAAACTGTAAATCTGGAAGCATTTGAAGTATTTTTCTCTGAAGATGTACAGAAATTTATACTATCTGAACATACCGAAGTGAAATGGGTAGCAATTGAGGATATAAAAACTCTGCCGTTTGTAGATTCTGACATGCTGCTGTATGAAAAAGTAGTCAGTTGGTACAAAAAGGAGACATGTAAATGAAAAAGCACATTTCATTCATCCGGACTGGTATTGTTCTTCTTTTTATCCTTCTGATGGCTGGATGTGCCAAAACCGGACGTGAAGCAGATTTATCAATGTCAGTTAATCTTGCAGATTCAAGTGAATGGTGTGTAATTTCCGTACCATATGCTGCATTCAAAAGCGAACCTTCATCTGTGGCTGAAGTTGTTGAACACGGCAGACGCAGTGACATATATGAAATTACAGGAAAAAAGTATATAACAGCGAACAAAGAGACAATCATATGGTATCAGTTTGAGAAAGGATGGCTTCCGGAATCATCCGTGATGGTATATGAAAACAGGCTGAAGGCGCAGACTGCGTCAAACAGTATGAACGAGTAGGTAATTATGAAGAAGACATTATTTTTTGGTTCAACGTGTGTTGATGTCGTTATTTACGTAGATGAGCTTCCTCATTCCGGCGAAGACTGCAATGTTACATCCCAGAAGATGCAGATTGGCGGATGTGCATTCAACGCGTCAGAAATATCACGACATCTATCTGTGCCATACACGCTTCTTTCTCCTGTAGGTACGGGTGTTTTTGGAGATTTCATACGTGATTCATTTAAGCAGCGTGACATTCCGTGCTTTGTGAATCTTGAATCAATTGAAAACGGCTGCTGTTACAACATCGTCGAACGGAATGGTGAACGTACATTCCTTGCTGTTCATGGTGCAGAATATCTGTTTGACCCATCCTGGATGGAAGGAATTTCTCCGGACGATTATGATACTGCATATGTATGCGGTCTTGAACTTGAAGAAGATACCGGGAAGAGCATGATTGAGTGGATAGAGAATAACTTCAAGGGAACTATTTTCTTTGCAGTAAGTTCACGAATCATGCACGTGAAAAAGGATCTGCTCCGCCGCATGCTTCTTCTGAAACCAATCCTTCACATGAATGATATGGAAGCGAAGATGCTTTCCGGCTGTGCAACTCCGCAGGATGCTGCCCGCTGGCTGTATGCACGCACGGAAAACACCGTCATCATTACATGTAATTCAGAAGGCTGCTATATCTACGGTAAGGAAATTGCCCGGGAGACAGGAGCCGGCGATGAACCTGTCGGTCTGATGATGGACGCCTACAAGACAATCGCCATTGACTCAGTAGGTGCGGGCGACGCACACGTTGGCGCGCTCATTGCTTTCAGGAAACAGGGACTTTCGTGGATTGAGGCAATCGACAAGGCAAACCGCATTGCCAGTGAGGTCGTCGGTGTTGAAGGCGCAACGCTCACTGACAAAGAGTTTCAGGATATAAAACTCAAGGGCAAAGGCAGTATTTAAGCTTTTATAAGCTCAACGGCTTTCTCAAGGGTGATGCCCTCGAACTGTTCACGCGTCTTAAGGTTCTTCAGCGTGAGCACGTTCTTCGCGGCATCTTCTGCCTTGATAAGTATTCCATACGGAACACCTTTCTTATCCGTTACATTGTACTGCTGGTTAATCTTCTTCGCGTCCGGGAATACTTCGACAGAAATTCCCTGCTCGCGTAATTTGCCTGCCACCATCTGATAATGTGCGGCGAGACTTGCATCAAGGCAGAATACCTCGGCGTCAAGGAAACTGCCTTTCTGTTCGACTGCACCAAGCATTTCTAGGCCGGCAAGCAGGCGGTCAAGACCGATTGAGGAACCTACGCCTGAAATCTTATCCTTCATGTAAAGGCCTGCGAGGTTGTCATAACGGCCACCAGAACATACAGAACCGATTGAAGGAAGGTCATCAAGGAATGTCTCGTAAACAACTCCTGTGTAATAGTCAAGGCCGCGTGTAATTGACGGGTCAAGAACGAATGTTGCCTCAATTCCCGTTGCCTTCATCATTGCGTGAAGTTCATCAAGACGCTTGATTGATGCAACGGCGAGTTCAGAATCTCCCGCAAGTTCTTTCATGAGGGCAAGTGTCGTATCGAAATTATCTGCGCCTGAAATGAATTTCACAATCAGTGCTGCTTTTTCAGCGGCAGATGCTGTATCGACAGAGGCAAGCTGTTCGGTCAGAAGTTTTACGACCTCATCCTGCCCGATTTTGTTGAGCTTATCTACAGTACGCAGAATATCTTCTGACAGTTCTGACGCGTTGATATTTGCCAGAAAAGCATTGAAAACGCCTCTGTGACTTAAGTGGATGTGCACTTTCTCAACACCAATGCCTGCAAGTGCTGTCTTCATGAGGGAAAGAATCTCAAAGTCAGCTGCTGCACTGTCAGTACCTACCATGTCGAAGTCACACTGGACAAACTCGCGGTAACGGCCGGCCTGTGGCTTTTCTCCGCGCCAGACTTTGGCGATATGGTAGCGTTTGAAAGGGAAATAGAGTTCATCCTTATGCTCAGCGATGAAGCGTGCAAAAGGAACGGTCAGGTCAAAGCGCAGTGATACGTCACGCTTGCCGTTGTCTTCAAAACGGAAAACCTGCTTCTCTGTCTCGCCATTGCTCTTGCGGAGGAGGATCTCACTGTATTCGAGAGCCGGAGTGTCAATCGGAACGAAGCCGAATGAGCGGAATGTAGCCGTGAGCTTTTCAGTAAGGACTGAACGGCGGATTTCTGCTTCAGGAAGAATATCTCTGAAGCCTTTCAAAACTTTGGGTTGTATGAGTGTTTCCATGTCGGTATAATAGTATTTACAGGAGAAAAATTCAATGCTGCTTGCAGTTGATATTGGAAATACAAACGTTGTATGTGCTCTGTTCGACAATGATGAAATTGTATGTCAGTGGCGCATGTACAGTGACACAAAACGTACATCAGACGAATATGCGTCAATCCTTTCAATCATGATGAAAGACTCTGGCTACGCAACTGATGCGATAGATTCTGCAATTGTGAGTTCTGTCGTACCGCTCCTGACAGGTCCGTGGATCAGCGTGACCGAACGTATTACGGGAAAAAAGCCCGTCATTGTAGGTCCTGCCATATACGATAAACTGCCGATAAAGATTCCTGCCGTGTCAGTAAATGAAATCGGTACGGATATCGTGTGTAACGCAGTGCAGGCGTGGACAAGCTTTAAAAAAGCGTGCATCGTCGTCGATTTCGGCACTGCTCTTACAATGACTGCAATCGACAATAACGGCAACATCCTCGGTGTATCAATTGCTCCCGGCCTCAGGACTGCAGTAAATTCCCTGTTCAACAATACGGCGCAGGTGCCATCAGTCCCGCTCGAAGCACCTCCTGACAGTCTTGGAACAAGTACAATCCATTCTGTTCAGTCTGGAATAGTACTCGGGTACAAAGGATTGGTAGAATATTTGATAACATGTATAAAAAAAGATACAGTTACTAAAACAGGAATTGATGGTGAGAGCATGAAAGTCATTGCTACAGGTGGTCTGAATAGCGTTCTGCAGCCGATTACCAGCATTTTCCAGTCAGTTGATAAACTTCTGACCCTTAAGGGGCTTAACACAATAGCAAAAATCTGCAAGGGAGAGTGAAATATGGCATACATCATTCCGGAAGGAAAAGAACTTCGCATTGCAATCTCAGGAAAAAGCGGATGTGGAAATACTACGGTAAGTACATTGCTTGCAAAAACACTTGGCATTGATATCGTCAATTTCACTTTCAGACAGCTTGCCCAGGAAAAGGGCATTACACTCGCGGATGTTATTGAAAGCGCCAAAACGGATGACAGCTGGGACATTGCAGTAGATACACGTCAGGTTGAAATGGCGCGTAAAGGTTCCTGCGTACTCGGTTCCCGCCTTGCAATATGGATGCTGAAAGAAGCTGATTTCAAGGTCTACCTTGATGCAAGCGACGACGTCCGTGCAAACCGCATTCTTGTACGTGAAGGTGGTGACATTGAGGAAATAAAGGCATTCACCCGTATGCGCGACACACAGGATTCCGGTCGTTATATGCGCCTTTACAAGATTGACAACAACGACATGTCACACGCTGATTTAATCATCGACACGTCAAAATATCTGCCAGAACAGGAAGTTGAGCTCATCATCAGTGAACTCGTAAAGCGCGGTCTGCTTGTTGATGCATAATGAGCATTCAAAAAGCCCCTCCGCCACAGAAGCCCGCAGACTGCGCAGAAGATCTGTACGCGCAGATAGCCGCTTTTCAGCAGGCAATTCTCTGCTGGTATCATGACAACCGCCGTTCTTTTCCGTGGCGGGAAACTACTGATCCGTATAAAATCCTCGTTTCAGAACTGATGCTCCAGCAGACACAGACAGAGCGTGTAGTGCCAAAGTACCAGGAATTCCTTGAAGCATTTCCGACTGCAAAGGCTCTTGCAGAGGCACCGCTTGCCGACGTCCTTGAACACTGGAGTGGCCTTGGCTACAACAGGCGTGCACGCTATCTGCAGCAGGCCTGCCAGACGGTAGTTCGTGACATGGGCGGCGTCTTCCCGGAAACACCTGCGGGACTGCAGAAACTGCCGGGAGTAGGTCCGTACACATCACGTGCTGTCGCGTGTTTCGCGTTCGGTGACAGAAATCCTGCGTCTGTAGAGCCGTTCATTGAGACGAACATACGGAGTGTCTTCATCTTCTTTTTCTTCAATGAAACGGCGAGTTCCTGTACGGATGATATTACACCTGATGAAGCTCCGGAAAGCGTCTCTGATGCCCAGATTTTGCGTCTGGTGGCAGATTCCATGCCATCCGCTGATGTAATGAGCGCCCGTGAATGGTTCTATGCCCTTATGGATTACGGTGCCATGCTCAAGAAAAAGACGGTGAATCCTAACCGCAGAAGCAGCAGTTATACAAAACAATCACGGTTTGAAGGCTCCGTACGTCAGGCTCGCGGGGTTATTTTACGACAGTTGGTAAAAAATAAAGAAAGTGCATTATCTCTATCGCAAATTCAGAAAATTGAGTATATTGATATAGAGAGGCTTGAAAAGGCGGCAGATCTGCTGTGCGCAGAAAGCCTCATCATACGTGAGGGTGATACGTACCGGATCGTATAAACGAGCCGCAAAAGCGGTTTTTAGGAGCATTACATGAACAAGATTGGTGGTGTTGCGTATTTCGTTGACAAGAATGCATTCACATCAGACGATATCATCGTCGAGCGTTTTTCAACAGAGAAAATGATTATCTGCAAGGGTAAAGTCGGTGAGGGCGATGCTGTAGTTGATGCAGTTGCAGTTCTTCAGCAGCACGGTTTCCATGCAGTCGTTGCCACGGCATTTGATGAAGACTTCGAGTCACTCGCAGAAGAACGCGGAATTACCGCAGTAACACTCAGCAAGAAAGATATAGCGGATATGTTCAAGACATTCGCGGAAAAAGATACCGAAGCAAACCTTATTGAGACAGATGAAGGCGTAGAGAAGGTAAAGCTCATTTCAGGAAGCCTCTCAAAGAGTTACATCCTGAACGCTGAAGACTGAGCGGAGTGAACGCCCGGTGATTTGCCTGGCGGGAAAAGAAAAAGGTGCACTGATGATAAAGTGCACCTTTTTTGTGCGGTTCGTTTATAAAAAAAATCTAAAATGTTGATAATATATACAAAAAACTATTCCAAAATGTTGATATAACACGAAAAATGAATTATTCTTGTTATATGAGGTCAATATGCTGAAAAGAAAAGCCACAGAGTTTCTTAAGAACTGGATCAGAACAAAGGATAAAAAATGTCTTGTTATTCAGGGAGCCAGACAGACTGGAAAAACATATCTTATTGAGCATTTTGCAAAAGAGAACTATGAAGAACTTGTTGAAATCAATTTCAAGGAGATTCCTTCTGCAATAGATATTTTCTCTGGCGACCTTACTGTAGAAAATATGATTATGGCCATACGCTTCAGATTTCCAGAAAAGCAGATTGTACCTGGAAAGACTTTGCTTTTCTTTGATGAAATACAGGAATGTCAGGAAGCAATAACCTCACTAAAATTTTGGGCAATTGATAATAGATTTGATGTCATAGTTTCTGGTTCTCTTCTT
>JAZUFS010000365.1:0-12027 GCA_045640805.1 Treponemataceae bacterium | reverse complement strand
GTTGATGAGTGGCTGAATATCCGTTTTGGCAAAAACGCCGCAGCGTGCCGCAATCGGATATATGGTCGTGGAACCGCGTGCAAGTTCATTCAGTCCCGGTGCATCGGTTTCAAGCAGGGCGGCCATCTGGTCAATGAAAGCGCCCGTACCGCCCGCGCAGGTGCCATTCATCCGCTGCTCGACACCGCCGGTAAAGTACGTGATTTTGGCATCTTCCCCACCCAATTCTATGGCGACGTCAGTTTTGGGGATAAGTTTTTTTACGGCTGTGGTACCGGCAATGACTTCCTGAATGAACGGGATGGAAAGCCACTGCGACACGGAAAGGCCGCCAGAGCCGGTGACTTTAACGCTGACTGGCTGCTTACCGCCCGCCGGACATGCTTTTTCAACTGCATCAAGAGCGCGGTTCACCACTGCGATGATGGTGCTTTTTATATCCGCACGGTGACGCTCATATTCACTGTAGATGGTCTCATCCGCAGTATCAAGAACAACAACTTTTACAGTCGTAGATCCAACATCAATGCCCATTCTGACAGGCTTTATCTGCTCTGCCAGCTCCTCTCCGAGCGACGTTGACATGGCTGCCCCTTTGAATACTTTATTCGATAAGCCCCAGGTACACCATGTAAACGGCAGTTATATCGGCAGATGAAGCTGCATAACCACGCTGCTTAAGCTCAGTTGCCATTTCCTTTTGGGTCATGCCAGGGTTTTCGTTGTATATACTTTTGATAACGAGAACAAGTTCGGGATCAACAAGAGCTGCCTTAGCAAATACTCCCTTTTTCGAAAGCGCCATGACTGCAGCTTCAAGCCGCTCAAGACGATCGAAAACGTAAGCATCTGAAAGGAACATCTCCGGTGACCGGACTGCCTCTGAAAGCTGGCTCAGGAAAGCATCAGGGGCAATGTAGGCACCCTGCACCCTCGGAATGAGCTCATCCACTTTCACTGTTACTTCATAAAATAACGCTGTATCGAACCTAAAGGCAAGTCCGGACGGTAAAAATTGCACAAAATCCTTGCCCTCATACGAAAGGGACTCGGGATACAGGACAAAACGGAAGGAACCGTCATCCGCAAAAGCAGCAGAAGCACGAGTGCCCTTAAGTCCGGGAATAGCCCACGTCGTATCGAGGCAGGCAGTGAGTTTTGAGATTGATGCGTCTGAAACGGCAGCACCGCCGGCTACAGTGACTGTCTTGCCGTCTGCTCTCGAAAGCGTCTTTGTGCCATCTTCAGAAGTGGCTGACGTCCAGGTTTCTGCCATGAGGAATGAACAAGTAATGACGGCTGCAAGAAGCGCCACACATTTTCTGGCGTTTTTAACAAGAATATTCTTTTTCATTTTCTGCCACCTGTAATGTTAAGGATAAGAGTATCTGACGGACGGATCTGCTTTCCGGCAGCAGTTGAAACGGGAACTGCATACATGAAACCGTCCTTTTCTGTAAGTTTTACTTCACCGACATATTCTGTCGTGCCACGGTATACATACGCGCCAAGTCCATCTGCAGAAGAAGCAAACACAGGAGACACATACACGAGGAAAGAGCCGTCTGCAGGTGCTGCAATTACGCCGTCAATCCCCTGGTCAAAAGCGAGACTGTCGAAGTAGGCACTGTATTGCTGCAGGATTGCGTTCAGGGAATTTGCTTCGGCAAGCTGCCCGCTCATTCCGCTGATTTCAGCATCACGTGAAGCGACAGTATCGGTAAGCTGGAGTATGTCTTCATTAAGGGAATCTATGAGGGCGGTACCTTCTTCAATAAGGTCCCTCATCTCCTGGTTTTCAGAATCAAGGCCGGCAATATGCTCGTTGAGTGCCTGAATGATGCGGGAAGCTTCTTCCGTAAGGCGCGTTCCCGCCTGGACAGCAAGTGCTTTCACCGCCTTTACGTATTCCGGCATGGAATTTACCTGTGGCAGGTTCAGCAGGATGGCGATTGAATACTCAAGGTCACTCATCTCTGCGGCAACTTCTTTCAGTGCCGGATACAGATCGCTTTCAGGATCAGCGCCATCAATGGTGTAGGAAATATCCTGCAGTCCCGCAATTGATGCAAGGATGGAGTCTCCACGCACATCCGAAATAATCGGGTCGTACAGGCTTTTCTGGTACTGGCTGCTCTCGCTTGACTGCTTTACGTAATCCTTCTGACTCTGGATATCCTGTTCCTGAAGCTGGACAATCTTGTTTCTGAGCTCAGAAAGTTCCGCTTCATACTTTTCTGTAAGAGCCTGCTTCTCAAGCTCAAATACCTGGCGCTGGGAATCGATTGCGGCCTGCTGTTTCTGCGCAGTTTCCACAGAATTGCTGTCGTAGGCGGCAAGCTGGTTCTGATATTCGCCGATGCGTGTATCAATATCAAGCAGCAGCGATTCGTATCTGCTGTTGATTTCACTAATCTGCCTGTCATACTCACTGTCAAGCTCATCCATGCGTTCCTGCAGCTGTACGCTCGCCAGGTTCAGTGTCTGCAGGGCAAGCTTGTCAACTTCATTACGTGCCTTTGCAGCTTCAAGTTCTGACTGGCGGTCCTGCTCATTCCGCGTTTTTTCCGAAATGGCGTTTTCAAGGTCAGACTGCGTGCGGGAAACCATGTCGAGCAGCTTCTTCAGGTTAACATCTTCAAAAACATCTACGCTGACAGCAATCTGTCTGTTGCGGTAATCGATATACTTGGAAACACCGATTGTCGCACCTATTGCCACGACAAACAGAATGGCAATCGCAATTGTCGTGCGGTAATCTTTGTTTTTTGACGCTTTTTCATATTCTACTTCAAGGTCGTAGGAATCTGCCTTTTCCTTATATGCCTTAAGGAATGTATTCTGGAGGAAAAGCCTGACTTCAGGCTTCATGCCTACTTTGTTGTCATTGCCCATATTCCGCTCCATCCCGCCGGCGCTGTTTTACCGGAAATTCTGTCAAGGAAAACACCTGCAGCATCTACGCCGCATTCCCTGAAGCCTTTTTCTGCTGCACGCCAGTCGCCTTCGTAGTAGGCATCAAGCGCTTTTCCGTAGCATGTCCATTTTGCGATTGTCGCATCATCCGCTGCGTCAATTTCAAGCGGCAGATAAATCTTCTTGCCAATCTGCTTTCCCTTGACCTGAACGGTATCTATCTCAAAGAAGCGGTATTTTGTTGAATGCTTTTCCACTTCTTCCTTTACGTACTGCGAAATGACGACCGGCAGATGATAGATTCGTGTCAGTCCCTCAAGACGTGACGCTGAGTTTACGTTATCGCCGATTACCGTATTCGTCATATGTTCTGATGAGCCGATGTTTCCGTAGAAGACGTTTCCACCGTCAATACCGACACCGACATCAATGAGAACTGCCTTGAATACGCGTTCCTCACTTTCCGTAAGCGCGCGTTCCTTTTCAATTTCAGCCCTGCGCGCAAGCAGTTTTTCACGCAGTTCAGCAGTTACGCGGGTTATTTCCCACGCACACTGAAGCGCGTCGACTGACTTGAGCTCAGGCTGGTCGAGCGCGCCATAAACGGCAAGAACAGCGTCTCCGATGATGGAGCCGATTGAACCGCGGCATTCATGAATGCGGTGGATGACACGGTCGTAGTGGATGTTCAGCAGACTGATGATGTCATTGCCGAGCGTTTCAGTCATGTACGTGAAACCGCGGATATCCGAGAAGAGGATGGTGAGTTCACGCTGCTGGCCTTCCAGCTTGATGACGTGGTCACTGTACGCCTTGTTTACGACGTCCTTTGAAACGAACTTCTGGAAAATACCCAGCAGGTTGTTGATTGAGAATGAAAGCGCGTTGAAAGAAGCGCCCAGATAGGTGACGTCATCATTAGGAGCACCTTCAAGATTGATGAGCCCCAGTTCCTGACGCTCCTGCATGTCATGAAGACTGTCTGACATCTGACGTATGTACTTCAGGATGTTCCTGAATGAAAAGAGACCTACCGCCAGAAACACTATCGTCAGGCAGAGGATTATGACGATGATGACCAGGAATACGCGGCGGGAAGACGCCTCCATCTGTTTGACGAGGTCTGCGCGGATGAGATAGAACTGCCAGTCTTCATGATACTTGTAGACGGCAAGATATTCGCCTTTTTCTGTCTGGAAACGGATGCTTCCCTCAAGAGAACCTGCATCTTTCGCAGCATTCATCTGCTTGATGGCAGTCTTGTCGGTAAACGTGTCCGTAAAAAGGCCGGAAGTCGAAAAAGTCACCAATCCCGTAGGCTCAACACCGACGGCAAGACTTTCACTTTCAGTAAAGCTGCGTTCGGCAGCAGATGCAACGGCACCAAGAGCTTCGTCCCTGTCCTGGGAGTACTTGTAAATCTCAAACTGATTCGTGGCGGCAGTATACATCTCCTTGAGCTGGTCAACGAGAATCTGGTTCGTCAGTTTGATTGTCTCCTTCTTGTTCATCTGAATGTTGATGAAATTTGTCATGAAGTTTGACAGAAGGAGAAGAAGGACGAAAACCGCCAGAATTTTTGCAGAAATTGGAATAATAGGGGTTTTTCCAACGTATTGGAAAAAACCTTTCTTTCTATCAGTCATTTTCCCCACCTGTGTTTTATATTATTAGCATTGTACTTTTTACGCAATAGATATATTCTTCTAATATATGAATAAAGATAATAAAAAGAAGTCATCGCTCCTTCGTTCGGGAGTAAGCCTTTCATTTCTGACCCTGCTTTCCCGCGTTATGGGACTCATCAGGGAGATGACAAAAGCTGCATTTCTCGGCACCACCGTTCTTGGTGACGCCTTTACTTTCGCATTTCAGCTTCCCAATCTGTTCCGCAGACTTTTCGCGGAAAACAGCATCTCAGTCGCATTCATACCGACGTTCAGGCAGTATCTGGAAAATGAACAGTCAGACGCAGCCCAGAGCGGTTCTGATATCAGGCAGAAAGAGACACGCGAATTCGTGTCTGCCACATTCACGCTCGTTTCATTCCTGACAACAGTACTGACCGTCATCTGCATACTGGCGGCACCTCTGTACATTCCGCTTTTTACAGAAAGTACAGACCCGGCAGTACAGTCTGAAATGGTACTTCTTACGAGGATCATGTTCCCGTATCTGATTGTCATTTCTGTCGCAGCTTTCTTCCAGGGAATACTGAACGGCATAAAGATTTTCGCGCCGTCTGGTTTCACCCCGATTCTGTTCAATCTCATCGTTGTCGTCGCCACATACATTCTGTCACCGTATACGGCTAATCCGGCACGCGCAATGTCAATCGGCGTCATTACCGGCGGTACCGTGCAGGCTCTGTTCCAGCTGCCATTTGTCCTTAAGAATGGATGGAGGCTGCGTTTCACGGGTCTTAAGGCAGCGTTCACGAACCCGGGAACACGCAAGGTCATTGCACTTATCGGCCCGACAATCATCGGCATGGCGGCATATCAGCTGAACGACCTTGTTTCCATGGGACTTGCAGGACGCGCAGGTGTCGGCATTCAGTCAAGCCTGAGCTACTCACTGCGTCTTCAGGAACTCATTCTCGGCATTTTCGCCGTCTCAATAAGCACGGTCATCCTGCCGGACCTGACAGGCTATGCCCAGAAGAAGGATTTTGACAAATTCAACGAACTGCTCACCACGGCAATACGCATCATGGTGTTCATCAGCATTCCGGTCACGGCGTTCTCGCTTGTCGCCGGCGAAAACATCATACGGCTTGTGTATCAGTCACGTACTTTCACGGATGAGTCTGTCGCGCTCACGTTCGATGCATTCAAGTGGCACATAGCGGGCCTGGTATTCATTGCGCTGAACCGCATTCTTGCCCCGGCATTCTATTCACGCAGCAACACCAAGTCGCCGACGATTGCCGGCCTGTTCAACTTTTTCACGAACATGGTGCTCGCGGCAATCCTCGCCCGACCGATGAAAGGCGCCGGTATCGCACTCGCCCTTTCTGCAGCAAGTGCGGTGAACACGGTTGCCCTGTTCATCTTCATGAAGAAAGAGAATTTCAGCGGAGTCGGTGCCCTCGTAAAGACAACCGTATTCTACTCACTCAGGATGGTACTGCTTTCTGCAATTGCCGCCGTACCGACATACTTCATAAGGCAGCCGCTCCTTGACGCATTTGCCGGTCACAACCGCTTCATTGCCCAGGGACTGCCGCTCGTCGGAATGGGCGTCGTATTTGCGGCGACAGGCATCATCCTCATGGTACTTACCCGTGATCCTCTCATCAGACAGGGCAAGGCACTCCTTACATCACGCAGGAACAAAGGCAACTGAAGCCTGGGAGATACATAATGTACGACATGAAAGAAATATACGGAAAGCGCCGGGCGGCAATGACTGCCTGGATGGACGAACACAACATTGCAGCCGTCGTCTTCAGGGACTTCGAAGAGTGCCGTTCGCCAAGTGTGCGGTATTTTACCGGACAGCCTACGGATGCGACATTTGTCCTTGCCGCAGATGGCTCCAACATCCTCATTCCGTGGGATGAAAATATGGCCCGGAAGATGGCTTTTGCAGATGCAATCGTTCCGTTTACACGCTTTGAACGGGATCCTGTCAAGGCAGTTTCCGGCGCACTGAAGAAACTGAAGGTACCGCATCACACAAAAGTAGAAATTCCCGGCACGACAACGTATCCGGAGTTCCTGCACTACGTCGATACACTTTCTGAGTACGACGTCATCTGCCGCGAGAACGGTTCTGACGGGTACGCAACGTCATTGCGCGCCGTCAAGGATGCGTATGAAATTGAGTGCACGAAGAAAGCCGCCGCCGTTACCGATGCGCTTATCGACAGTCTTGAAGCAGGCGTACGGAATGGCACCATTACGACGGAAACAGACGCGGCGCTGCTCATTGAACGCGAATGCCGCAAGGCCGGATGCGAAGGAACGGGATTTGAGACACTGGCAGCAGGCCCCGCACGCAGTTTCGGCATACACTGCTTTCCGCCCTACACTGCAGGAGAATTCCCGGCACAGGGACTTTCAATACTCGACTTCGGTGTCGTATGGCAGGGTTACACAAGCGACGTCACGCTCACGTTTGCAAAAGGCCCGCTGACGGAAGAACAGGAAAAGCAGCTTGAACTCGTCCAGAAGGCATATGACGAGGCTGTTCCGCTCTACGTGAAAGATGTTCCCGTCCGTGCCGCCGCCTTAAAAGCGGATGAAATATTTGCCGCGGGGAAACGTTCCATGCCGCACAGTCTCGGCCACGGAATAGGACTTGAATGCCACGAGGCACCGCTCGTACGGCCAAAAACGCCGGCAGAGGAGCTGCTGAAACCGGGCATGATCGTCACGTGCGAACCCGGTCTGTACGATGAGGCAATCGGCGGCTGCCGTCTTGAAAATGACATTCTCGTCACGGAAGACGGAAACGAAATTCTGACACACGCGCGGATAATCCGTCTGTAAAGTATTTCAGACAATAAAAAAGCTGTGACACACGTCACAGCTTTTTTTACGTTCAGGCTTATTCGCCGAGATGCATTTTCTCGCGCATGAGAGCCATTGTGCGAAGAAGGCCGCTGCCCGTTTTTTCGAACTTCGGCTTCTCTTCCTCAGGCTCTTCACCCGGTACGATTACCTCGCCATCCTTAGTCTTCATACCGCCAGTTCCACGGATTGACGCAGCCGCGGCGAGAAGGCCCGTTTTTGCCTGCAGACGTTCAACGACGTACGCAAGATCGTTAGCCTCAAGTTCAGTAAAGAACTTCTGGCGCTGCTCTTCTGTCAGACAAGGCATGAGTTTGCGCAGTTCGCGGAACATACCGGCAGAGGAGCGGAAATCCTTTGGCAACGGACGGTTCATTATTTCATGCAGGGTTTTCTTTACCAGAGTAATGGTGTGCTTTTCGGCTTCCTTTCTCTTTGAGCGTTTCCTCTTGTCAACCTCTGCAAACTGATTATCTTCCGAGAAAACAACCTGCTCAGGAATTTCAAGTTCACTGTAATCTTCGTCAAAATAAAACAGGTCTTCTTCTGAGTCAAACACCTGACCAAGCTGATCTTCATCATCGTCTTCCAGAGGACCGTCATCCGGAATGACACCGTCATCGGCAACAGAATCGGGATATACATCACCCGTAAATGAATCTGCCTCAGAAGCAGATTCCAGAGCAGGCTCTTCCTGTGCTTCAAGTGTCTGTTCCTGTGTGTCGAGCGGTTCAATGTAGTCGTCGTCTGACATGGAACTTACTTCATCAGGAATACCGGACGCCTCATCATTTTCATCAGGAACAACAAGTTCCTCGCTTTCGTAATCTTCGCCTTCCGGCAGCATGAGGCCTGGCTTAAGGTCATCGTCGTCATCATCAAAGTAGAAGAGTGCCTCTTCCGGATCAAAGACGCCCTCAAGATCATCTTTCGGTTCAGGCTGCGGCTCTGGGCGGGACTCCATCTCCGGCTCATCACGAAGCGGAATATCGTCGTCATCGTCAAATTCCGGTTCAGGAGCAGGCTGCGGCTTCGGCGGCTGAGGACGCGGCATTTCCGGTTCTGGCGGCATTGGTGCCGGTTTTGGCGGCTGCATCCACTGAGTCTGCATCTGCGGTGGCATCATCTGCTGGTACGGATTCCACTGCATCCCCATCTGCGGGTATCCCATCCACGGATTAGGCTGCGGCATCTGCGGTGGCTTCGGTCCCATATCCACTATCTGATCACGCTCGAATCCGGTGCCATCAACATCATAAATGCTTGATTTTTCGTTAGGATTCGTCTGCGTGTACTTCTGCGGCGTAAACTCAATCGGCATGTCTTCAGGCAGAAGGTCGTTGTTATGATTGTCTGCCTTGTTCATCATGTCATCAAGCTTTTCTGACATCTGGGCAAGGTTTATTGATGACGTATGGAAAATGTCATCTTCCTCAATCTTTTCTTCTATCTGGGTAGTGACTATATCCTCAAACTTAACGTCTTCATCTTCCTTTATGTCGTCACCGATTGATACATCAAACGGGCCTGTATACTCAGGAACAGTCTCAAGCGAGCCGACTGTCTCTTCATACACCTTGATTGATTCCTGAATTTTCTCTGCCGTAACGTTACTGTCGTTTCCACTCAGGATGTTTGATACAATCGCCATTGATTCAGGCTGCTGCACAAGCTTGCTGCCATACCGTGATACAGCACTCAGCGCCTCTGCATTTCCAGACTGGACACTCAGGACAGACTGACAGGTACGAAGTGCCTCTGCATATTTTCCCTGTGCCTCAAGTGAGCGGCTCAACGCAAGAAGGCCGTCGACATCTGACGGATTTTTATCAAGATATGCTGACAGGCGTTCAACTGCCTCGTCATTTTTTCCCATGTAGGAAAGCTGTACCGCGCAGTTACGTGCGGCTTCAACGTAGTTTGGCTCCAGCTCTGAAATTTTCTTCAGACAGCCGTTCGCCTTGCCATCCTGTCCGGCACGTGTGTAGTACTGGGCAAGCAGATCGAGCGCCTGAACATCATCCGGGTTTTTCTCGCGCATTGCCTTAATGTTCTTTTCTGCCTCGTCAAGTTTGTTCTGATTGATGAGTATGTGTGTATACCGAGCCATCTGCTCAGGAGTCGCAGGTGCAACAGCAGACATACGCTTGAGGATGGCAAGAGCATCTGAGTTTCTGTTCTGTTTTTCGTAGACCTTTTCAAGCCGGTCAAGAACATTCATGTCATTAGGATTGCTTTCAAGAACACGCTTGTATGTATTTTCTGCTTCGGCGTAATCACCGGTGCGGACAAAAAGGCGTCCCTGGGTTACAAGAAGGTCTGTGTTTTCCGGATGTACCTTAAGTGCCTGTGACAGCAGATCCTGTGCATCGGAATAGTTTTTCTGGCGGATGCACAGCTGGGCGTAGCCGTCGAGTGCCTCATTCCAGCCCGGCTTTGCGCGAAGGGCGTTTTCAAAACTGCGGCGTGCTTCATCGGGCTTATTGAGCGCCACGTAACTGAGTGCCGAATTGTAGTGCAGGACCGGATGATTCGGGTCTTCAGTAAGTGCGCGGGCATATGTCTGCAGCGCCCTTTTATGGTCACCGCGGAGTGCCTCGATAAAACCGAGATGATTATAGGCGAGAACGTCATGAGGATTCTGTGACACTACAAATTTGAAGCAGTCAGCGGCTTCATTGTAGCTGCCCATGAGTTTATAGGTATGTCCCATGTTGTACATGAGGTCGGGAGTTTCTTTTCCTGTTTCACGTGCTTTTTTAAGGACATCAATTGAGCGGTCGTACTGCCCGAGGCGACGGAACACAGCACCCAGATTGACCATTGCGTCAAAATTGCCGCGGTCGGCACGCAGCACATTGAGATAAGCCTCACATGCCTTGTCGTTCTGCTGTGATTTATCGTAACAGGTTGCCAGCTGGAAAAGTGCCGTCTTGTTTTCTGGTTCCACTTCAAGAATCTGCTTGAGTAGTTTTGTTGCCAGAGGATAGTCGCGGACAATCTGTGCATTTTGAGCTCTGCTTAATAAACTGTCAATTTGTGCCTTACTCATTGATTATCTCCGCTTTTTCTATCTGCGCGTCGGACGTGCATTCACTTCCTTAGAAAGAGGGCCTGGTAAAACGCTCTCACCTATATTATATGACGCAACTGCAAAATAGTAAATTTTTCCGTTCGTCAAACCCGAAATTCTTACGGAATTCACGTTTCCGAGCATGACAGGTGACAACCCCTGCACTGCCTCATAACCAAGATATTCCCCGGGACGTTCACCGTAGTAAACAAGATAGCCGCCTGTAGTGGCCCAGCTGCCCGGAGCAGAAAGCCATGTCAGATCGACAAAACCGTCACCTGCCTCTGCAAACACATTATAGGGCGGATCAGGCGGTTCGACAGGTTCATATGCAATCTTTATCTCAGTTACAGACGGAGACACAGAGCCAGACCCATCAGGATACAGCCGTGCCGCAAGCTGGAAATACATGCCTGAAAGGTCCGAGAATGACTGACCCGGTGTAAACTTCTTCCATTCCGGATATGATTCCGTCCAGTTCCAGCGTGAATCATCGCAGCGGATGTAATAGTCTATCTGGGTTTCATCCGGAACTGTATCGATTACCTGAACGTTCTTTACAGTGGCACTTATGTCATCCAGACTGAAAATCGGCGTTTCAAACATACCGCCCGTCACTTCATACGTGTCGACTGTTGACGGCGTTTCTGAAGCACTACGGCTGATATAGAAATCATCCAGATAGCCCATGTAGGTTGAGCAGATGTCGATTTCAGCCTTGACGCCAAGTACTGCAGGGAACAGAAGTCCGCGTTCGCCGCCGGTGGATGTAATGTATTTCACATCTTCAACGCGGTTGTTCACGCGGTATTCAAGCAATCCGGTCACATCGTCATAACTCAGTTCGTGAAAGGACCATGTTTCAGGCACAAGAACCGATTTTCCCGTAATCACTACATCACTGTTTTCTTCTGAAATGCTGAGCTGATATTCGTCATCACTGTAGCGCTCGAAAATATTCCCGAAATCCCACTGCAGGTGATTGTTGTTCAGCATGACCGTGATCATCTGATACAGGGAGTATTCATCCAGATTGCGTGATGAAAACCAGGAGAAAATCATCTCGCCGTTTGCTGCCATGAGCGGCTTAAGCCAGAAACTGATGGTGAATGATCCCGTCTCGCCTTCAGAACCGAAGAGAGAGCCAGCTTTTCCATTAAGGCTCAATCCGCCTTTTCCCCAGAAAAGAGCTGAACCGGAACCGCGTTTTGCATCATTGGTAAGCTGGGCGTTGTTCTTAGTTAATGCATAGTTGGCAGTTGAATCGTAACAGCCTTCATCAAAAGTAAGAAGGAGATCACTTGTGCCGTCAACGGATGGGCTTATGTCGTCAAGTGTCAGACAGTCAAATCCGTACATACCGGAGCCGGTGACGATATTGTCGCGGTTTACGACTGATTCCCAGCCGGTAGTTCCACCGAATGTATATATCTTATCAGACGCAGAAAGGAAAGCAGGTGTGAGAAGAAGCAGTAGACAAACTGTTGCAAAAAAGGTTATTTGTTTTTTAGTCATACTTAT
>JAZUFS010000364.1:0-2192 GCA_045640805.1 Treponemataceae bacterium | reverse complement strand
GCTACGATCCGACTTCTGTATGCAACGAATTCGTTTGTCTTTGCAGCAATACCCTGCTTTACGTCAGGCACGAAGATGTAGAAGCCGTTCGCAAACGGAAGCGCACTCTCGTTGCCGCCGAACAGGAACGGAATCATACCCCAGTTGATGAGGTTGGAGCGATAACGCTTTGTAGCATATTCGCAGGCGACGTTTGCGCCGCCGCCAAGAACTTTCTGGCAGGATGCAGCCTGTTCGCGGGCTGAACCGTCACCAGGCTTTACTGCGAAGATGGTGCTTCCAAAGCCTGCTTTTGCAACACGGCCCGCAAGTTCAGGACAGGCTTTGTCGAAAGCGGCTGCTACGGCGGCGGCTTCCTTCATGACATCAGCGTCACGGTCGCGGACTGCCTTTGCACGTCCTACGTATGCAGGATCCTTGCGGCTCAGCGTGAACTCAGCAAGACCGAGCGGATTAGAGCGGAAGGATGAAGTTTCACCGGACGGGATGAGCTCATCCGTTGTGGTGACCGGGTCGTGGATTTCAGAAACTACTTTCAGCAGCAGGTCGTTGGTGAGCGCCGGCATTTCAGGCCAGTCCTTGATGTTAGGGCCGAACTGAATCTCAACTTCAGGATGAGCGACGCCCTTGCTGTCGTATACGCGGTTTTCGTAAATCGTCTTGTCAAAGAAGTACTTCTTCTTGCTGAACTCTGCGTCGAACTCATCTGCTGCAGTAAGGAAGCCCTTATTTGCGGCAGTTGCGGCGATTGAGCGTGCGTCCATAAGGGCGACAGATGCAATCTGGCCGTTCTGAATCTTTGAACCTTCACGGTTCGGGAAGTTACGGGTGCTGTGGCGGATGCTGAATGCGTTGTTTGCAGGTGTGTCGCCAGCGCCGAAGCACGGGCCGCAGAACGCTGTCTTGAGGATGGCGCCTGTCTGCATGATGGTAGCTGCAGCGCCGTTCTTGATGAGCTCCATGTACACTGGCATACTTGCCGGGTAAACGTTGAGCGTGAATTTTCCGCTGCCGATTGAGGCGCCCTTAAGGATGTCTGCAGCGGCACAGATGTTTTCAAAGCCACCGCCTGCGCATCCTGCAATGACGCCCTGGTCTACATAGAGCTTACCGTCAACGAGTTTGTCCTGCAGACTGAAGTCAACCTTGTCGCCGAAACTGACACGGGCGCGCTTCTCTGCTTCTGCAAGCACATCCGCCGGATTTCTGATCACATCCTCAACGGCATATACATTGCTCGGGTGGAACGGCATGGCGATCATCGGGCGTACCTTATCAAGGTCCACTTCAATGACACCGTCGTAGTAAGCGCCCTCAGCCGGTGAAAGCTGCCTGTACTCGCCTTCACGACCGTGAATTGCGTACCATTCGCGGATATTCTCGTCTGTCTCCCAGATAGATGAGAGGCAGGTTGTTTCTGTTGTCATGACATCAATGCCGATGCGGAAGTCTGCGCTCAGGTTCCTGATGCCGGGACCGACAAACTCCATGACCTTGTTCTTTACAAAGCCGTTTGCGAACACTGCACCGATTATTGCAAGCGCAACGTCCTGCGGGCCGACACCCTGATGAGGTGTGCCTGTAAGATACACAGCGACAACGCCCGGCATGTTTACGTCGTATGTCTTGCCCAAAAGCTGCTTTGCAAGCTCACCGCCGCCTTCGCCGATTGCCATGGTACCCAGGGCGCCATAGCGTGTATGGCTGTCAGAGCCGAGAATCATGCCGCCACAGGAACTGAGCATTTCGCGTGCGAACTGGTGGATGACTGCCTGGTGTGGCGGAACGTAGATACCGCCGTATTTCTGGGCGCAGGTAAGGCCGAACATGTGGTCGTCTTCATTGATGGTGCCGCCGACAGCACACAGACTGTTGTGGCAGTTTGTCAGTACGTATGGGATCGGGAACTTCTCAAGGCCTGAAGCACGTGCCGTCTGGATGATGCCGACAAACGTGATGTCGTGGGAAGTGATTTTGTCAAACTTGATCTTGAGCTTATCATCTGCACCGGAAGTGTTGTGAGCATGAAGGATGCTCCATGCCATCGTGTTTTTCTTTCCCTGTTCAGCTGAAAGTGAACCTGCCTGTTCTGCAGGAGTAAGGGCGCCCTTGTTGTAAAATGCGCCGCCGTTCCAAAGCTTTACCATACGTGACTCCGTTTTTAGTATTGATTAAGTTTCTTAAGTATAGCG
>JAZUFS010000363.1:0-3946 GCA_045640805.1 Treponemataceae bacterium | reverse complement strand
ATTGTTAAATCAAAATTGCCAAATTCTCTTGGCTTATATGACATGACCGGTAGTGTCTGGGAATATTGTCAGGAAACAATTCTCCTCTCAGGAACAACCCGTGCCTGCTGTGGAGGCAGCTGGTTTGAGACTGCCGCGGATGCGATAGAAATTGACGACAGAATGGGATGCGAACCTGATGATGCAATGACTGATTTCGGCTTCCGTGTCATACAGCGTATGCTTGATATGAGTGGTTCTACAGATCCGAATTATCTTAACATCAATCTGAGAACGATTCATGGGGATGCTGTCATAACTGTTCCTGCAGATTCAGCTGCAGCGACTGAGGAGTATTATTATGGTAGCTTCCATAATGCATCTGCTGCAACCCCTGTTATTGTGTCTGACTTCCGCATTGCTCAAGATGAGCTGACGTATGCCACATGGCGTGAAGTATATGAGTGGGCAACTGATCCGGCGCGTGGTGATAAAATCTACACATTTGCAAATCCGGGACAAGAAGGTAACAACGGTACTCCCGGTGCTGATGCCATAACAAATGATACCCCTGTTCTTTTTATCAATTGGCATGATGCAATTGTGTGGTGCAATGCTGCAAGTGAGCGTGAGTGGTTAACTCCTGTCTACACTTATAATGGTGAAGTTATCAGAACTTCTGATTCTTCAAATGATAAAAATGCCGATTGCAACCCTCTCGCAAATGGCTACAGGTTACCGACTGTCATAGAATGGGAATATGCTGCTCGTGGTGGAAATCAGTATCTGACGGATGTATGGGGGCAGAGATACGCTGGAACTGATGACGACTCGAATTTGGGACAGTATGCAGTTTATGGCCTTGATGATTCAGTAGACTCTATTGCTGTCATTGAAACCAAATTAAGTAATGCTGCAGGTCTGCGGGATATGAGCGGTAATGCTGCCGAGTGGGTATGGGATGATGAAGCTATTTGCATGGGTGGATGTTGGTATAATGCTGCTTCTGGGTGCCGTATAACTGAAAGATATGGTACTTACAGAAGTGCAGCCAATAAAAAAACTGGTATTCGTATAGCACAGAACGCCCCGGCAACATCTGTTGCCAGACTTGGGGTCAACCTTCGGACAATTACTGGCGCGGATGTGTCTTCCAACGTAGGTTCTGGTGCATTTTCCAATGCAGCTTCAGATGAAGTTTCTATCTATGATTTTTACATTGATGAAAATGAGTTGACCTATGCAAAGTGGTATGAAGTATATCAGTGGGCAACGGCACATGGGTATTCTTTTACAAATGCCGGTAATGAAGGTTCTTCAATGACATCAGGTACGGTACCAACGGCTGGAAGTACCAAACCGGTTACGTATGTCAGCTGGTTCAATGTTCTGGTCTGGTGTAATGCAGCCAGTGAACGGGAAGGATTGACTCCAATCTACAAAACAAACGGAACAGTTTTAAAAAGCGCACCGGCAACGTCCTCGGATGCAGATACTATCGTTTCTCAACTCGTTTGTAATTCATATGATAATGGATATCGTTTGCCGACTGAAGCAGAGTGGGAATATGCCGCCCGAGGAGGAGATCCGTCAGGCGCGGCCTGGTCCTATAAATATGCAGGATGTAACGACGATGCTGATTTGCCTACATATGCAATTGTTGAAGATACTGTTATCCACAATGTTGGTGAAAAAAGTCCGAACAGTGCAAATCTTTATGATATGACGGGAAATGTCTGCGAATGGTGTTGGGATACGCCTTCTGGAAATACAACTGATCGTTATACCAGGGGAGATAATTACATTTCTGTCGATGGTGATCATCTAGGCGTTGATAATAGAACTAATTTCACATCTACCAAGCCTGCATTAAATGGCGACATTGGTACCGGCTTTCGTGTCGTCCGCACGGCCTTCTAGCACTTACCTACTTAGCGGCCTGGTTTTCCAGATACGCTGCGACATCTTCTGCCCAGCTGAACTGGCTCATGAACTCGCCGGTAAAGGCGTTTCGGGCTTTCTCATCGCCATCCAGGAATTTGTAGTAGTCGCAATCTACAACTGCCGGGTTTATTCTGAAGTTATTGTATTCAGCGACGAACAAATCAATGATTTCAAGCTTTTTGAGCGTCTGCTTCACATCTACTATCAGGTTCCTCAGACTTGAACCATATTTGCTTGAAATTGCTGAATCTCCCCAGAGAACTGCCATGAGTTCCTGTGAATCAACGCCAGAACCATTCTTATACACCAGATACGCAAGCAGTTCCAGTGACTTCTTTCTCTGGAACTTCACGACATTCTGATTGTGCAGTATGGTGAAGTTTCCGAACGTAATGATTTTTATATTTTCTTTCTGCTTGTTCCTCAAATCAATTGTCTGCTTCATCAGTCTGCGTTTACGGAAAGAGACAAGGCACAGGACAAGTGTGAGGACGAAAATGTCACCGACGGTACTGAGCGGGTACTCCCTGAAGAGCGTCGGATGCATTGAAATGTACGGGATGAATGGTACCCACAGATATATGAACGGGTCAAAATCAAAGAAAAGCAGTACGATGACGCACGTTATCTCATAAACAAGCAATCCGTTCAATCTGTTTCCAAGAATGAAGAAGTTATAGAGCGCCAGAAGGAATACTGCTATGCTCGTAATGTAAAATGGCAGCATCTTCAAGACATAGTGACGCTCTTTTTTGCTGTTTTTTATGAAGAAGCAGTATATTGCCGTTATCACGGAGATTAACGCATATCCACCATGGTACAGCAGATAAGGTATGACGCTTTCTAAATCGTGCCAGTTCATGGCAGTATAAGTGATAAGATTGCCAAATCCGAATAATCCGACAAAAGTAATACCGATTTTAAATGTATTGAGGTTTTTCTGAGCCAGTTCGTTCAGAGAGGCTGCATCAAGCGCGTAATATTCCTTGTATAAATCTGACAACAGGTTACTTTTCATAATTCTTATTCAGTATAAAGGATAAAACTGTTTTTTTAAATAAAAAAGTGCTGATTCTGTGCTGTTTTTGTGCTTATTCCGTGCTTCTTTTGTGCTTATTCCGTGCAAGCGGAATATTACAATTCTACTATCTATTCGTAAAAACAAACTGCTGCTGATGCAGTGGCTTTAAGGGGGATTGTGTGGTGAAAAAAAACTTTCTTTCCATTGTAGTTGCAATTGTAATGGCACTTTGCCTGGTTGTGTGTTTTACAGGCTGTCCGCATCCTGATGGACCAGATGCTGGCGGTACTGGAACGGGTGGTTCTGGTACAGGAACTGGTGGAGCTGGTGGCAATGGCGGAACCGGCGGAAATGGTGGCGGCTCGGGAACTGGTAGCGGAACAGGAACCGGCGGAAATGGTGGTGGCTCGGGAACTGGTAGCGGAACGGGAACCGGCGGAAATGGCAGTGGCGGTACAAACGCACTGCAGGCACAGATTGATGCAGCCACAGCTGGTGGTACAGTCACACTCAATGCTTCTAATGAAGGAACTTCTATTTCCATTTCAAAGGCTCTTACGGTAGACGGTTCCGGAATTGAGAACCTTTCCATTACAGTAAATGCCGATGTCGCAAATGACGTAACGCTTTCTAATTTCGTAAATGCTTCTGTAACAGTTACAAACTCAGCAGGAAGAATGGCCCGCAGCGTTTCTGCTGCCCGTAATGCCGGCGGTGAAGATGAGCCGGTAATGCCAAAGGAGCTGGGCGAGGACAATCCTAAACTCCGCCTTGAAGATTGCTCTTTTACACGATTTGTTGCAGATGAGGATGTGACTCTGTTCCTGGACAGGGGTGATAAAAAAGTCAGCATAAAAGAACTTGACCTTCAGGATGGCCTTGAGCAGTTCGTCCTTATTGGTGACGAAGAGGAAGACGATCTGGCAGACAAGAAGTCTTTGATTGAAAAACTGTATGTCGAAGCCGGTGTTGATGAAATTGATCTTGTCGGCGGTCGTTTTA
>JAZUFS010000362.1:0-2566 GCA_045640805.1 Treponemataceae bacterium | reverse complement strand
CGCTTGTGGCAGCTTCTCTGCTTCATCCCGCTGGTGATGAGCGGCATCCACTTCGCATTCTTCAGAATCAGGAACATCTGGTATTATACCGAACGACTGTTCGGCGGTTTCTATCTCGCATCCATCCTGATGGCGTTCTGGCCCATTTTTGCGGGGCGTAAGCGTGGCTGGAACATAGCGTCATCCATCATATCAGTTCTGGTGGTGGCATGTACGCTGCATACGTTCGTGTATCCTGCAAGCTCTCTGAGTGCAGTCAGAAACCACAGCTTTGACACGTACACAGATGCGTTCATCAAGACAACTGAGGACATGGAGCAGTACTATTCGCTTCAAGAGCACAAAAAGACTGACATTCCGTCTCTCAGGGATGAGATTCTGCCGCTTATCCAGAAGGCAGAGGAGACAGACGATGTCGGCCTTTACTACGCCGCCATGCTCTATTACGCTTACCGGTTTTACGACGGCCATGTTTCGGCCTATGCTGACGATGACGATGCGTACTACCGCGCGCTGCTCCTGCTTTCCGGCTACGATTACGGCATGTCTATGGTGCAGCTTGATGATAGCCGCGTCATAGCGGTCTGTGTCGGCGGCGATCGGGAAGGAACGAGTGGCTCCGCATATCAGAACGGTATCCGTAACGGGATGGAGATTGTCTCCTGGAACGGACTGCCGGTTGATGAGGCGCTTGAGCAGGTCGAGGTCGTCTATCAGAACCTGAACTGGCCGGTCGCTGAAAATGAGAAACTCCTTAAGCCTGTACTGCTTGCAACAAAGCCGCTTCCTGCAAACGGCAGCAAGGGCATCGGCTCCACGATAGACCAGCTTTTGTGGCGTGCTGAAGACTGTACGTTCGATGAATGGACATCACTGACATATGCGGAGACAGATGAAGATTTTGAAACAGCCTGTAATGAAATATGGCCTTTCCCGGAGGCGCTCGTCGGCTTCAAGGATGCAGATGGCACGATGAAAGAAGTCCGCCTGTCTGCCTCAGAATACGCCATTGACCGCTTTGAGACCATGTATCTGAACCTGTATAACCTGATGTTTGACAGGGAGATTCCTGATAACTTCGGAACCTGCATGCTAACGGAAGAAACGGGCATGCTAAACCTGTGGCGCGAACACACCAATGCATTGGAAGATATATACGGCTACCTTTCGGGAAAAGATCCGTGGGTATGCCGCATGTTCATTGAAAAGCTCGATGCGCTTAAAAAGCAGGGCATGACAAAGCTGATAATCGATGCCCGCTACAACAGAGGCGGCTTTCCTGCCATTGACCGAGCTCTTGCTTCCCTCTTCACGGATGAGACATTCGCCGTTGAGACCGAGGCAGACTGCATTGGTGGCAGATACAAAGAGCTTACGAAAAATTATGTAGAAGGCGACGGGCGCTATAAGGATATTGATGTGGTGCTTCTTGTCGACTCAATGTGCGTAAGCGCCGGCGACTACCTTGTGAAGGTGATGGGCGCCTGCCCGAATGTCACTGTCATGGGTATGACGACAAGCAACTGCTCGTGTCAGGCGCAGGGCGGCCTCAGTGTTCTTTCAGGCGTGTGCGAGATGAGCTATCCCGTAAACTGGATGTTCGACCAGGAAGGCCGGCGGTTCATCGACACAGACGAGTCGCGTACATGTACTCTTCCGCTTGATGTGAAGATTCCGCTTACCGAAGACGCCGTCCGCGAGATGCTTTATGAAGATGGCAGCGACTACCAGCTGCAGTATGCGCTCAACTACCTTGAGCCGGCTGCCGGAAAAGTGGACTTCTCTTCCATGCGCGAACTGTGGCCTGACACGGTGGAAATCATGCAGCATATACGCGGCGAGTGGTAAAGACGCGCGGAAAGCGAGTGCACTGCGAAGGCGCGCTTACAGCAGTCCTTCCAGCAGGTGTGCAACGCCGTCATCATTGCATGAGCCGGCAACCTCATCTGCGGCTGCCTTTACTTCGGGAATTGCGTTTCCCATGGCGACGCCGCGGCCGGCCATTTTGAGCATGCCGATGTCGTTGAAGTCGTCGCCGAACGCAATGACCTCATCAAGAGAGATGCCCAGTTTTTCCACAAGGAAGGACAGGGCATTTTCTTTTGTGGCCGTGGCTGGCGAAAACTTGAACCAAGGAATGTCTGAGAACGGCAGGTAGTCTACATCATGAACGGATGTCGCTATCGTGTCGGCGACGGCGCGGTCGGCTGACTGAACGCAGATTTTCTGGGCGGGCTGTTTGAAATCGAGCAGGTCATCGTACTCGCCGTGTGCATATCCTGTGGAACGATCTTCAACATGGCGGTTCCAGAAAAAGCCCGTCTCAAGGTCGACGGTCATCTCAGCGCACGGGCCGATGACTTCGTACGTTTTCGCAATGAGCGCGCGTGTCTCGTCGAGCGTGAAATGTACTGAGCGGATGCATTCGCCGCCACAGAACGTGAGTGCGCCGCCGTTACAGATAATCACATCCGGATGAATCTGCTCTTCATAAAGCGCAATGTTAGGCCGTCCGCGCGTCGTGGAAAAGCCGATGAGCATGCCCGCTTTCTGACAGGGCTTCAGC
>JAZUFS010000361.1:0-1902 GCA_045640805.1 Treponemataceae bacterium | reverse complement strand
TCTGCACGCTTTGCGAGGGCGCCTGTCCATGCGAAAATAAGGGCGACCGGGTTGGTGCTTGTCTTTTCGCCTTTCAGGTAGCGGTAGTAGTGGCGCTGTACGGTACCGTGAGCAGCCTCGTACTCGAACTTGCCGTCAGGGGAAACGAGAACGCTTGTCATCATAGAAAGGCTTCCTGATGCAGAAGCAACCATATCGCTCATAACGTCGCCGTCGTAGTTCTTGCAGGCCCACAGGATGCCACCTTCGCTCTTCATGACGCGTGCAACTGCATCATCAATCAGAGTGTAGAAGTAGGTGAGTCCGGCCTTTTCAAAATCAGCCTTGAACTCAGCGTCAAATGTCTTCTGGAAGATTTCCTTGAAGCGGCCGTCGTATGTCTTTGAGATGGTGTCCTTTGTAGCGAACCAGACGTCAACCTTCTCGTCGAGTGCGTAGCGGAAGCAGCAGCGTGCAAAACTTTCGATAGACTTGTCGGTATTGTGCATGCCCTGAAGGACGCCAGGTCCCTTCATCTCCATGATTGTTTTGCGGACTTCCTTACCGTCAGCCCCGGTAAACACAAGTTCAGCCTTTCCCGGGCCGTCAACGTACATCTCGCAGTTCTTGTAAACGTCGCCGTAAGCGTGACGTCCCATGATGAACGGCTTCTTCCAGCTCTTTACTGCCGGCTGTACATTGCTTACCTGAATAGGCTTTCTGAAAACAGTTCCATCAAGCACAGAGCGGATGATGCCGTTCGGGCTCGGTGTAAGCTGTTTCAGGTTGTATTCGGCCATGCGTGCTGCGTTTGAAGTGATAGTCGCGCACTTTACGCCGACACCCAGCCTCTTGATAGCCTCAGCAGCTTCGTAAGTGATTGCATCATCAGAATCATCACGAGCCTTAAGCCCGAGGTCATAATATTCAGTCTTCAGATCAATGTAAGGGATAAGAAGTTTTTCTTTGATAACAGCCCACAGAACGCGGGTCATCTCATCGCCATCAAGCTCAGCAATGGCGTTTTTCATCTGTATTTTTGACATAATAACTCCCTTGTCCGCTTACCCGCGGCACACGCCGTTACTCTACCACAAAACAAGCCCGCATGACAAATGGTTGACGACCCTCCCCAAAAATGATATGTACCCCTTTTACTTTTGTCCAGTAAAAGGGGTACATATCAAAAAATGACGGGCCGTCAAACTGAAATATCTTAATATCACACCTGGATCTGTAACGCCACTTTGCATTATGTTCGATACCCAGCGTTCGGTTAAAGTTTTGGTTTGATGAAAACTTTGAAGGTAGAAAGGTGATTATTCATCCGTTACGAAATACAGCATCCGTAAGCATAACTTTTGATGATTTGAAACGTTTCGTTGAACATTACGGCCATGCATACCAGCTGGCGGATGTTTATAGGGAAGAAGAAAAATGACACCGCAGATTGTACTTAGTTTTCTTTCATTTGTGGCCCTGAAATGGCAGTTCTCTTGGTATTATGTGCTGCAAGTCTTGCTGTAGTGCCGTTTAAGTAAAAAGAACTATCAGAAATAAACATTGACAATTATCTATGTTTTACTGTATATTTAAGACATAGACAGTTGTCTATGTAAGGATAAGTATGACAGATGAAATCATAGCAAAAATATGTAAGGCTCTTGGAGACGTTCACAGGGTTCAGATTGCAAAGCTTCTCACCAAAGGGGAGTTGTGTGCCTGCAAGATCCTGGAAGAATTCAACATCACTCAGCCGACACTCTCTCATCACATGAAAATCCTTACTGACTGTGACCTTGTAAAATCAAGGAAAGAAGGCACCTGGACATACTATTCAATCAACTGTGAAAAGTTCAGGGAGTTCAAATCTGTTATTGAAGGCATAACATGCTGTGATACAGAAACAGGATGCTGCTGTAA
>JAZUFS010000360.1:0-3167 GCA_045640805.1 Treponemataceae bacterium | reverse complement strand
GAACAGCTGGCAGACTTGAACTATGAGGATGTATTTGACTATTTCGAGTACCAGGGAGTACCTCATATTACAGATTATCCGGCTGTACTTGATAAACTGGGAGATTTGTCACGTGTTTGTGATTGTGATACCGGGCCTTGCTATGAAGGGAACTATGTATCTTATTATGCAGAGTACGATTCGTTAAAGACTGTAGTTGTAGACTGGTTCCCTTCAACGGCTACTGCAATGCTTCAGAACAGATATAATTATACGGAAAAGACGTCTAAAAAATATATCGAATTCATTGAATATATGACTGAAGGCTCCGTTACCCGCTACGAATTGCGATATGTTGCTGATCCGACGAAAATAGAAAATCATGGAGAAAATGAGTGGTATGCTAAGGAAAAGACTATCGAAGCATCAGCGCTTGCTTCCGGCCAGAACCTTTACGACTATATCTGCGCACATCCGTCTGGAAACTAAATCTTCTCCAGCTTCGCTTTGAAGCTGATGAAACGGGGCGTTCCGATTCCGTCAAACTGGATGACGAACGCCTTTTTTGTCAGGTCCGTGCCGATTATGGTGCCGTCGCCCTGAATGGCATGGTGGACGCGGTCGCCTTCCTTAAAGTCTGAGACGCTGGTAACGAGCGCGAGCGACTTTTCGTCCGCTTCTATGGCGCTGAGTGCTTCGCGTGAGAAGGCCGCATCAAGCTCTATCTCGTGTCTCAGTGTTTTCCCCATATCAAAGATGAAGCGTGAAGGGTAGCGGATGCTGCCGTCCAGATTGCGGCCCTCGGCGTCTGTGACGGCGAGCGTCTTCTTTGCGCGCGTGACGGCGACGAAAGCGAGGCGGCGTTCTTCCTCCATTGCGAGCTTGTCCTGCACTTTCCTGCTCGGAAAAATCGCTTCGTTCATGCCGGCTATGAACACGTGGTCAAACTCCAGTCCCTTTGCCGTGTGTACGGTCATGAAGCGTACGCACTTTTTGCTGGCGCCGGCATCAAGACTGCTCATGAGTGCCGTGTGCGCAAGGTAATAGTCGAGCGGGCAATCCTCGCCAGCCGTATTCTCAAACTCGTAGATTGACTGCTTGAGCTCGGCAAGGTTATCAAGCCGCGTCTGGCTGCCTTCCGTCCTGAGCGCTTTTTCATAGCCTGACTCGTGCATCATGTAGGTGAGCACATCGCTTATGGAATGCTCTTTCGCGTACGTCGTGCTTTTTTCAATGCAGGTAAGAAAGCCGCGTGCTCCCGTTCCTGAAAAATCTTCGGTGTCAGCGAGCGTTTCAAGCGCCGCGTAAAGGGTGCCGCCATTTTCTGCCGCATAGTCTTCGAGCAGTTTCATGCGCGTCTTGCCGATGTTGCGGCGCGGCTTGTTCACGATGCGGCGGAACGAAAGGTCGTCGCGGCAGGCCACGAGGCGCAGGTACGCAAGCGCGTCCTTTATTTCCTCGCGGTCAAAGAACGGAATGCCTGAGTACATGGTGAACGGCACTTTCTCATCCGTGAACACTTCTTCAAGCGAACGGCTCACATAATGCGCGCGGTACAGGACGGCGATATCGCCCGGTGCAGTGCCGGCATCGAGCAGCGCCTTCACCTGTCTTGCAATCCAACGCGCCTCTTCTTCCGTCGTCTTCGCATGGAAGTAGACGGGACGTGTATCTGCGGGATTGGTGGCGGCCTTCAAAGCGCAATCGGCTCCTGTTTCGCCAGCGGCTTCTGAAAGCGGGTCCGCGGCAACCAGCTCCTTCTTCATGCGGTTAGTGTTGTGGCCGATCAGCGCGTTGGCGGAGTCCAGAATCCGGGGCGTCGAGCGGTAGTTGTCGTTCATCATGACCGTCTTCACTGACGGGAACTTTTTGTCAAAGTCGAGCAGGAAGCGGATATCCGCACCGCGCCAGGTGTAAATCGTCTGGTCTGGATCACCGACGACGAACAGGTTGTTGTGATAGCCGCAGAGCGCTTCCATGAGCCTGTACTGCGGCAAATCTATATCCTGAAATTCATCCACCATGATGTATTCAAGCCGCTCCTGCCACTTCTGGCGGATGTCATCGTGCTGGCTGAAAATGTAGAGCGTGAAGTAAATCAGGTCGTTGTAGTCGAGCGCAAAGCACTTCTTTTCCTGATAGAGATAGCCGTAGAAGATGATGTCTTTTGCCGTCTTCGCTTCAAGATACTTCTCGCGGAGCTTGTCGAGCGGCAGATCAATCATATCCAGATAGTAGTTCGGGCGTTCAATTCCCTTGATGATTTCAATCATGTCGCGCGCGTTGCTGAACGTCATGTCACGGAGCGTGAGGCCGCGCTCGTCGTATATTATCTGGAGCATGGCGTCTATGTCGTTGTTGTCTATGACGAGAAAGCTTTTTGGGTAGCCGACCGCATTCGACTCTTCCTGCAGCACGGATACGCAGAAACTGTGGAACGTGCAGACGTAGCCGCCGTCGTTGTCGCCCGTGAGCTTTCTGATACGCTGCTTCATCTCGGCAGCCGCGCGGTTGGTGAACGTTGCACAGAGAATTGCGCCCGGAAGAACGCCGACCTCATTCACGAGGTATGCGAACCGGTGCGTCAGCGCGCGCGTTTTTCCCGTACCTGCGCCTGCAACCACACGGATGTAGCCTTCAGTCGAAGTGACGGCATCTTTCTGTGAGTCGTTGAGCTGGGCAAGTACGTCTTCCATGCGTGGTTCCTGTGCGGGCCTGAAAAGCAGACCGCTCTTTACACATTGTAGAGCGGTGTTGAAATGTAACGCTCTCCTGTGTCGGTAAGGAGGGCGACAATCGTCTTTCCTGCGCTTTCGGGCCGCCGTGCAATTTCAAGTGCGGCACTGAGCGCGGCACCTGCTGAAATGCCTGCGAGCACGCCTTCCTTCCTGCAGAGCAGGCGGCCTGTAGTGTATGCGGCATCATCGGTGACGGGGATGATTTCGTCTATGAGCGAGCGGTCCAGAATTGACGGCACGAAGTTTGCGCCGATGCCCTGTAAGCCATGTGCGCCGGCGTAGCCTTTTGAAAGCAGCGGCGAAGTGGCAGGTTCTACGGCGACAATCTTAAGGTCAGGTTTCTTTTCTTTAAGGAGGCGGCCGGTGCCGGTGAGCGTGCCGCCGGTGCCGACGCCTGCCACGAAGCAGTCTACCTTTCCGTCTGTGTCGGCGAAAATTTCGGGGCCGGTC
>JAZUFS010000359.1:0-8173 GCA_045640805.1 Treponemataceae bacterium | reverse complement strand
CTACCCTCACTGCCGCACAGAAAAAACTCGTGGCGGAGGCGAAAAAACTGCACGACAAGCACGAAGACGAAGCGCGCTACAACTACCGGACACTCCGGTCAGAAAAGCTTGCACTGCTGCGTAACGTGTACGACGAACTGGCCACTCCCGCCGTCATCAAAGCGCTTGAAAAGTGGATTAAGACACATCCGTGGATAAAGGAATACGCCGTCTTCATGACACTCAAAAACCAGAACTTTGAGGCATCATGGCAGTCATGGCCAAAATATAAGAAAATTACCCCCGCAAAGCTCGACGAACTCTGGAACGAGCCGGCCCGTAAGCATGACCTGCTTTTTTACGCATGGCTCCAGATGCGGGCTGATGAGCAGTTCAGCGAGGCTGCTGCGTATGTTGCGTCACTTGGCATAAAGCTCAAGGGCGACATTCCCATCATGATGAACGAAGACTCACACGACGTCTGGGCTCATCCGGAGCTGTTCAACATGCACCTGCGTGCGGGAGCTCCTGTCGACGGACCAAATCCGGTCGGACAGAACTGGGGTTTCCCTACCTACAACTGGAAGAATCTGAAGAAAACCGGGTACGCGTGGTGGAAAGAACGCCTTACCACAGCCTCCCGCTACTATAAGATGTACCGCATCGACCACATTCTGGGCTTTTTCAGGATATGGGCCATCCCCGACACTGAATGCACTGCAGTTCTGGGCCACACAGAGCCGTTTGAGGGCATCTCCATAAAAGAACTTCATGAACTTGGCTTCACTGACGAGAGGATCCGCTGGCTTTCAAAACCACACGTGCCGACACAGCTTATCCAGGATGCAAACGGCGGCGACTATGAAGGTACGCACAAACTGCTTCACACGCTGATGGACCGCATCGGCAATGAGGAACTCTGGCTGTTCAAACCGGAAATCACCGGCGATAAAGATATCTGGGCGCGTGAGGAACTGCCGCTTCCAGTCCGCGAAAAGCTCACCGAAAAGTGGCGCGACCGCATGCTCATCCAGACAGGGCCCGCAGAATACTATCCCATCTGGACGTACGGCAACACAACTGCCTGGTACAGTCTTTCTGACATTGAAAAAGAACTCGTTCAGGACCTGTTCACGCAAAAGCAGCTCAAGATGGAATTCCTGTGGGAAAAACAGGCTCGTGAAGTACTTGGCGAGCTGACCGGTACCACAAAGATGATTCCGTGCGCCGAAGACCTTGGTGCAGCAATCGACTCACTGCCTGTCGTACTTGCTGACCTTAAGATAAACAGCCTGCGTGTCGTCCGCTGGAGCCGTGAATGGGCAGAAGAAGGCCAGCCGTTCGTCCCGTTCGGCGAGTACCCTGAACTGAGTGTCACAACTGCATCCGTGCATGATTCTTCCACGCTGCGGCAGTGGTGGACGGAAGAACGTGACGCAGCAGATTTTCTTGAGGCGTTTCCACCTGAAAATGCCGATATTGAAAGTGGAGAGTATTCCCCTGAGACAGCAGCGTATCTGCTTGAGACAATTGCCCATGCAGACAGCCGCTATGTCATTCATCCCATCCAGGATTTCCTGGGGCTCGTTGCAACATACGATCCTGACAATCTTGAGGATGAGCGGGTCAATCTGCCGGGCAGCGTAAACGAGTTCAACTGGACATACCGTCTGCCTGTAACGATTGAGGAACTCTCCAGAAACAGCAAGCTCTGCAAGGCAATAAACCGCATTGCAGAATTGCACGATGCAGGGTCTGCAAAGCCCCGCACGACTAAAAAAGCGAAATAACCAGGACCACCTGACAGGAGAACATACATGCACATGGAATTTCACGTTTCCAGAAAAATCAGAACTAAATGCAACTTTGACAAGGAACTCTTCTCTTTTAACGGAAACGTGATTTTCGCTGACTTCAAGAGCGTGCGCCTTTTTGCACATAAGGTGAACAAGCTGTTCGACCCGAAAACGGAAAGCAGCAAGATGATACGCGCAGGTCAGCTCAACGCCATGGGCCTTATCGATGAGATTTTCCACTTCATCTGTAGCGAGTTCAGGAAGAGCGAGAACCCCAAGGCTTTTGAGCAGGCTCTTGCCGCCCTTGAAAAAGAGTACGGCGCACAGAATGTCGACAAGATGCTCCTTGAGTTCACGAAAGAGTTCCCGCCGGTCGCTGTCTTCCAGAAGAAACTGACAGAAGAAGATTACCTTGCAGGCGAGACTGATGGCGTTTCAAACCGCGTCTCTACGCTTGAAGAAATAATCATGCTGCATCTGGCAAACGAGAATCCGGCTTTCCGCCCGTTCTACTTCCTGTTCAGCGATGAAAAACTTGCCAAAAACAAACTCTGGTTCGAAAGCTGGCAGAGCCTTCAGGAGTTCTTCAAAAATCAGCCGCTGTTCGGGCCGTATCATAACGACCTGATAACCATGCTCCGCGAGCCTTCCGTGAAAAGTCCTACAAGCCTTAAGGGGCAGCTTGAGTACATCAAGACGTATTGGGCAGACCTGCTCGGCGCCATGATGGGCAAACTCAGTGACTGGCTCCGCCGCCTGCTTGCCGGCATGGATATGATTTCAGAAGAAGAGAAAGCCGGCTGGTCTGCACCTCAGGGCGGTCTGCCACCCATGGAAGCATACAGTTACGACTCGCTCATGAACGAGTATGAAAAATACAGCCCCGACCTTGACTGGATGCCGCGCGTCGTCCTGCTTGCAAAAACGGTGCTCGTCTGGCTTGACCAGCTCACAAAAGAGTACGGCTACCCGATTACACGCCTTGACCAGATTCCTGACAGGGAACTCGATATAATCGCGTCACAGGGCTTTACGGGATTGTGGCTCATCGGATTGTGGGAGCGCTCCTGGGGCAGCAAGCGCATTAAGGTAAAGTGTGGCAACCCGGAAGCAGCTGCAAGCGCATACAGTCTTCATGACTACGAGATTGCAGGCGAACTCGGCGGATGGGACGCACTCGGAAACCTGCGCGACCGCTGCCGTGCACGCGGCATTCGCCTTGCTTCAGACATGGTCCCCAACCACACCGGTCTTGACAGCAGATGGGTCGTTGAACGCCCGGACCTTTTCCTTCAGACGCGCGACTGCCCGTTCCCGCAGTATTCGTTCAACGGCGAAAACCTGTCGCTTGACCCCAGGATCAGCGTCTATCTTGAAGACCACTACTACAGCAAGAACGACTGCGCTGTCGTCTATAAACGCGTAGACAACTACACAGGCGACACACGCTACATCTACCACGGAAACGACGGTACGGGCATGCCATGGAACGACACTGCCCAGATAGATTTCCTGAATCCGGCCGCGCGCGAAGAGGTCATCCAGAAAATACTTCACGTAGCGCGTAACTTCCCGATCATCCGCTTTGACGCGGCAATGGTGCTCGCCAAAAAGCACATCAGACGCCTGTGGTATCCGGAGCCGGGCATGGGCGGCGACATCGCGACACGCGCGGAATGTGCAATCAGCCGCGATGAGTTCAACGCACGCATTCCGAACGAGTTCTGGCGTGAAGTCGTCGACCGCTGTGCAAAAGAAGCGCCTGACACACTGCTTCTGGCCGAAGCCTTCTGGATGATGGAAGGCTACTTCGTCCGCACGCTCGGCATGCACCGCGTCTACAACAGCGCGTTCATGAACATCCCCAAGAAAGAGGAAAACCAGAAGTACCGCGATACCGTCAAGAACACGATGGAGTTTGACCCCGAAGTCCTGAAACGCTTCGTAAACTTCATGAACAACCCTGATGAAGAGACTGCCGTCGCGCAGTTCGGTAAGGGCGACAAGTACTTCGGCGTCTGTACGCTCATGGTCACCATGCCAGGACTCCCGATGTTCGGACACGGACAGATTCAGGGCTTTGAAGAAAAATACGGCATGGAGTACACTAAAGCGTACCGCGACGAAAAGCCTGACTGGGGCCTGATTCACGGACACGAGCACGACATATTCCCGCTCATGAAAAAGCGCTGGCTGTTCAGCGGCATAGAGAATTTCACGTTCTACGATGTCTGGAACAACGGCAGCGTGAACGAAAACATATTTGCCTACAGCAACCGCGCCCGAGATGAACGCGCAATCGTCTTCTACAACAACAAATACGAGGGCGCTGCCGGCTGGATAAAGCAGTCATGTGCATTCGGCGTAAAGGGCACTGACGAGGCATTCCATCTTGAGACACGCAGCCTCGCACAGGCGCTTGCCCTTTCAGATGATCCGAATGCCTACCTCATATTCCAGGAGCAGCACTCGGGCAAGTGGTTCATCCGCCGTTCGAACGATTTGCGCGATAACGGTATGTTCGTCAGCCTGCACGGCTTTGAATACCAGGTACTCTGGAACATGAAGGAAGTCATTGACGACGAGACAGGCAAGTACGGCATTCTCTGCCGGAACCTGAACGGCGCCAGCGTTCCTGACATAGAAGAAGCACTCGACGAGATTTTCCTGCACGACCTGTACGAAGCGCTCACCGCGTTTGCAACTCCGGCGTTCTTTGAGAGCATCCGCGAGCAGTGTACCGGCAAGGGCGCCCGCGTTGACATGATGAAGCTGCTGTCAGAAGCAAAAACTGACGGACTTGCATTCTTCGACATGTTCCGCACATTCGTCGCGGGCAACTATGGCGCAGACAGCATCATCGACACAACACTTACAGGCAAACTCAAGAAGCCGGAAGCTGTCTGGAATGCCTTTACAAACCGCATCATCCACGTAGTGCAGCTGTGTACTGAAAAAGCAGGTACTGCTTTCGGCACTACGCCAGAAGCAAAGAAGCTCGCTTCATATCTGCTGCCACGGCTTCATGAAGAACCTGAGTTTGCAGAAGTACTTGCTGCTGCCGCAATTCTTTACACGACACGTGATCTGCTTGGCGATAAAGCCACACTCACAGATGTGCGCAAGCTCACCGGGCTGTGGCACCTCGGCCGTAAAATGACGCAGGCGCTTGAAACAGCAGGTGTCGAAAAAGACAAGGCACGCATGCTCATGACAGAATTCGTCTCGACAATGCCGCTCCTTGAAAAGCCGCTCGCAGCAAAGACGCTCAAGGCAGCAACCTTTGACGCTGTTACCGCCATCTTCTATGACACGCACAGTTATGAACTTGCAGGCGTCAACGAGTATGACCACATTCTCTGGTTCAACAAGGAAAAGGCGGAAAGCGTACTCTATGCAGGCGCACTGCAGTACGCGCTCGCATCAGGCAAAGATGATGCGCCGCTTCTCTGGAAACTCATTCAGCTCGTACAGAAGGCGCTCGATGGCGCTGAGTACAAGGTAGATAACGTAACAGCCGCGCTCAAGCCGGCCACAAAAGCGAAGAAAGCCGCAGTCAAGAAATCAGGTGAAAAGAAGGCCAGCCCCGCCAAAAAGACAGCGGGCTCCGTAAAAGCAGATAAGTCTGCTGCAAAAAAAGCCGCCCCGAAAAAAGCAGCAGGCGTAAAGAAAGCGAAGAAGTCTTAGTCCAGGAACTCGCGCATGACAGCAACTGCCGCGTCCACATCCGGCGCGATAGTACGTGCAGGGTCACGCGGCATATACACGTTGAACAGCTTATCCGACAGTTCCGGAGCCTCGCCGCACCAGTGGCGGATATCATGTTGCGAAAGTGACGGGTCGTTACGCGCAAGAAGAACGACGCTTCCGTCATACTCATCCACAAGGTCGCTTCTCTTTCTTGCCGCAGCCCATGCTGATGCCGTTTCACCATCCATCATGTATCCGTACTTCATGAACGCATCCTTACAGGCACGTTCCTGATCTTCCTCGAACACATTTGCAGGGAACACCAGCCCTTTCAGCACTGCAGGACTGTCATGGAATACTTCTTCAATCCGTTCTACGTTTGAAGGCTTTGCTACATCCGCAATACCACGCTGCCGCAGGGGAACAACAGAATCCATCAGCCTGCACTTATCCATCTGGTCAAGAATAAGGTCACATGTCGTATTTGTAATGAAGCCGTTCAGTGGTAGTGCAAACTTCCAGGCATACAGGCCTGCGGCAATATTGCCCAGATTTCCCGCATATCCGCTGTAGTAAATGCTTCCGACAGTCTTTGATTTCAAGCGGCTGAACGCATACACGTAGCAGAACACAAGCGGCAGTACACGTCCGATATTCACGGTATTCGCAAGTGTCAGTCCATACTTTTCGACAAGTTCCGGCCGGGCGTAAATCTGGCGTACCATCTGGAAAGCCGTTTCCGTGTCGCCTTCCACTTCAATCGGCAGGATGTTTCCTCCGTTCTGAACCATATCCTCTTTCGCAAAACCGCGCGTCGCACCCTTTGTAAAGAAAAGCACAGCCTTCAGGTTCTTGCATCCCCGGAAAGCGTTTGCAATGCAGGCACCTGTTTCTCCATTTGTAACGGCAAGCACCGTCGCCTTCCTGTTCTGCATGAGCAGCATGTGATCCATGCACGCCGCCAGATATGAAATGCCGAAATCTTTGTAGCAGCCGGTCGGACCATGGAACAGTTCAAGTACGTACAGGCTGTCATCAAGACGGCGCAGTTTCGGACTGAAAGGGAAAGCGGAAGTCGCTATTGCTTCTGAAATAATCGGGCTGAACTCTTCTTTTATAAGAGCCTGAGTAAGCGAACCCGCCATGGATGTAAATGACGTTTCTTCCGTCATGTAATTTATCCACGGACTTAAATCTTCAGCATAAGCAGGTACGTATAATCCACCATCACTTGGAAAACACTTGAGGACAGCCTCAGAAAAAGGCACCTGCTGTTCAGGATTATTACTGCGGGAGCTGATGAATCTCACTCAAAACCTCCAAAGGGATGCAGGCATATACTACCATAATTTCACTTTTTAAGATAAGGGTTTTTCTATAAAGTTCTGCTTTAATTTACTGAGTTTGCCGCACAACTGTTTCCGCGACAGTTGTTTTTAAGCATGAAATGGCGTATTCTATAAAGTATGGAAAATATAAGCAACAAGCTGCTTGAACGCTTTGTTTCCTATGCAAAAACCTGGACAACAAGCAATCTTGCAAAAGCAGATGAAGGAATCATGCCGTCAACAGACAGACAGGCTGATTTTGCCAGAATCCTCAAAAAAGAATTAATCTCCATCGGAATCACCGATGTCACCATAACAGAACACGCATATGTCTGCGCCCGCCTTCCTGCATCAAAAGGATGTGAAAAAGCTCCTGTAATCGGCTTCCTCGCCCATATGGATACAGCAGAAGAAGTGAGCGGAGAAAATGTAAATCCAAATATAATCAAAAATTACGACGGTTCAACATTGAATATCGGTAACGGGATAATTCTTGATCCTGAAAAGGATGAAGCCCTTGCTCAGGCAAAGGGAGAAACCGTCATTACAACGGATGGCAGAACACTGCTGGGAGCAGATGACAAAGCCGGCATTGCTGAAATCATGACTGCAATGGAAGCACTCATCACAGACACGTCAGCAAAGCATGGAACCATAGAAATCATATTCTCACCGGATGAAGAAACAGGCCATGGCATGGACTACGTTCCGACTGACTGGCTCACTGCAAAACAGTGCTACACGCTGGATGGCGGTCACGCAGGCGAACTTGAGACGGAATGTTTCACTGCATATAAATGCGACGTCAACTTTACAGGTGTCGCATGTCATACGGGCACCGCACGTGGTGTCATGGCAAATGCCATCACCATGGCCTCACGCTTCGTGTCAATGCTTCCCCAGAACGAAAGTCCCGAAGCAACCGACGGCTATTATGGCTTTTATGCCCCAATGGATATGACTGCCTCAATAGAAAACGCCCACGTACTGCTGTACCTGCGCGATTTCACCATGGAAAAAATGCAGCGCCGCCTCGACACGGTAGATGCACTTGCCAAAGCAGTTGAAGCCACGTTCAACGGCGGCAAGGTTGAGGTCATACATACCAGGCAGTACCTGAACATGAAAGAAGAACTCGACAAATTACCTGCCGTTGTCGACAAGCTCGTACAGGCTGCAAAACTTGCAGGAACAGAACCTGTCTTCTGCCCGATTCGTGGCGGTACGGACGGCTCACGACTTACTGAAATGGGTATTCCGACACCGAATATCTTTACAGGCGGACACAACTTCCATTCACGTTCTGAATGGGTTTCACTTGAACAGATGACTATTGCCACAAAGCTCGTAATTGAACTGGCAAAACTTTGGGCTGAATAA
>JAZUFS010000358.1:0-2377 GCA_045640805.1 Treponemataceae bacterium | reverse complement strand
TCTACGAACAGGCCGGCGAGTGCGCTCATGAAAGCGTCGTCAGGTTCGGTGCCGACGTACCAGCAGATGCCCTTTCCGACAGTGTGTGCGGTGACTGCGGCCGTGCCCTTGTACCACTCAGATGCGTACGTTGCGAGCACTTCGGTGCCTTCATCCGGTGTGAGCACGTCTGCCCAGAGGCGGCCGTGACAAGCGGCTGGCGCGGCACCTTCTAAGCAAACTTCGCTCTTCTTCTGGCAGCTGCTGCCATCAAAGCCGGCCGCGCCTTCAAAGCGGTCTGAGCTTTCTGTCTGGCAATCAGCGCCATTAAAGTGCACTTCGCATTCGTTCTGGCTCAGGGCGTCGTAGTCGAGGATCTGAGCGCCGGCGAGCTTACGGAGAAGGCCGGGAAGCGCGTCCTCAGTGAAGCAGCGGTTGTCAGTTTCCTTTACGCCGCTCCGCATTGTCAGCACGAGGTGGCCGCCTGCTTCAACATAGCGGGTGAAGCTGTCTGCAAGTTCAGGGCTCATCAGGTACTGGAGCGGCGCGACAATCAGCCTGTACTGCGAGAAGTCCGCGCGCTCAGTGATGAAGTCGACGTTCATGTGTCTGTCGTAGAACGCCTTATACCATGCGCGTACGTGGTTCTGATAGTTGAGGCCGCGCGCGTTCGGCTGTATTTCAAAAGCCCAGTTCTGGTCGAACGAGAAGATGATGCCCACATCAGACTTGGGAACGGCGCCCTTCATCTGTTCCATGAGCGGATTCATCTTGTGGATGAGTTCCTTGTATTCGCGGTAGGTGCGGCCCGGAACGCCGTTGTGCGGCAGGATGCCGTGCCAGTACTCCTCAGTTCCGAACGAGCAAGTACGCCAGCGGAAAAAGACGACAGTGTCTGCACCGTGTCCGATTGACTGCAGCGTCCACAGCGGCAGCTGTCCCGGAGCAGGCAGACGGCCCATGTACTCCCAGCCGCAGATGCCGCTTTCCTGTTCCATAATCCAGTAGGAGCGGTTCTTGTAGCTTCTGATGACGTCGAGCGTTGCGGCAAGCTCAGAAGGAGATGCCCAGCCGTCGTCAATCCAGTAGCCCGTCGGATACTGGTCCTGACAGACGAAATCGAGGGGCTTTGAAAGTTCGTAGTAGTCGACGCAGTTTGAAAAGCCCATGTAGTTGTGCGTTACAAACTGATCAGGGCACTTTTCGCGGAGGATGGCCACCTGCATTTTCAGGAAGTCGACGATGTTGTCTGAGTGGAAGCGTTTCCAGTCGAGCATCTGTGACGGATTTTCGCCCGTGACGGTCTTCTTCGGTGCAAACACTTCGCCAAACGAGTTGTACTCCTGACTCCAGAACGCCGTGCCCCACGCTTTGTTGAGCGCGCTCACGTTCACGTACTTTTTCTGAAGCCACTGCTGGAACCGCTTTCTGCAGTGGTCACAGAAGCATACGTCAAAGTGGCTGTTACCAAGCTCATTGTCAGGCTGCCATCCGATGACATTTGGGTTGCTTCCGAAATGCTCAGCCATGCGCGTCACGATTTCGGTGACCTTTTCCCTGTACAGCGGATTAGAGTGGCAGTCGTGGTGACGTCCGCCAAAGTAGCGGCGCTGGCCGTTCCTGTCGATGGGCATGACATCCGGGTACTTGTTGCACATCCAGGCGGGCGGCGCGGCGGACGGGGTGCCGAGAATGGTCTTTATGCCGTGTTTTGCAAGCAGCGCAATGACGCGGTCGAGCCACTCAAAGTCGTACGTGCCTTCAACGGGCTCAAGCTTGTGCCAGGAGAACTCTGCCATGCGCACAACCTGAACGCCCATTTCCTGCATGAGCCGCGCATCGGTTTCCCAGCGCTCCTCTGGCCAGTGTTCGGGATAGTAATCGACTCCGAAATTGATACTCATGGTTTCCTCCTGCCGCATGTAAGCGGATGTGGCGTTTCTGCCTGAAAGCGTTCTGAACTTACAGAACTTGCATGTACATGCCGCCTGCTATATCCGGCAGCTGGATGCGGTATTTCTGGGCGAGGGCCGGGCCGCATGAATTGCTTCCCGTTCCTGCCATCTTCCAGTCAACGCAGAGCACGGTAAAGCCGGATTTTTCAAGTTCATAGTCGTGCTTCTTTGTGTACAGTTCTTCCTGTGTATATTCTGATGCGTTGAAGCTCAGGTTTTCCATTTCAATGCCGCCTTCCTGCAAGGTGCCGGTAAAGCGCAGGGCAGTATCGCCGTCGCTGACTTTCACATAGCGGCAGTCGTAGTGCGATGAGTTTTCCTGCGGGCGGATGTAATGCTCGAACATGTCGGCGACTTTCGCGTTGAACGTACCTGCCCAGCAGCTCTGATGCTTGTCTACGTAGCTTTCTGTCGGACCATAGCCGTAGTACTCGGTGTCCTGG
>JAZUFS010000357.1:0-4422 GCA_045640805.1 Treponemataceae bacterium | reverse complement strand
CCGCTGTTTTCATACGGATGCGGTGAAGTCTACGAGTATGTTTATACGTACAACATGAACTCCGGGGCAAAAGACAAACTCAGTGAGCTCGACTGGGATGTGAACAACGTCATGTCAGCCGGTGCTGAGGCGGAGTTTTCCTGGGGCCGGTTTATTCTGAATGCAGGTGGTTCTGCCGCCATTCCGTGTGAGTGCGGATTCATGCAGGACTACGACTGGCTTCTTGCCGGCGAACCGTCATACACAGAGTTTTCTGAACATCCGGCACGTCTGCTTGAAAAAAATCTGATGGACTTTCAGGCTGGTTTCAAGGCAGTAGAGACACGTCATTTTTCTCTTGTACTGGGCGGTGGATATCAGCATTTCGATGTGCTGACCGACAGTTATGACGGATACACGCAATATTCTCCTGACAGAAATCATCCGGTGGCGTATGATGCGTCGCGGCCGAAGAATCAGCTGAGCGGACAGTGCATTTCGTATGAGCTTGGCATTGAGTCGCTGTGGTTCAACGTACGTGCTGACATTCAGCCGGTGCAGGCATTCAGACTGACTTTTGAGGGCGGCATGTCTCCCTGGCAGTACATAGACTGCAATGACATGCACTACATGAAAAATGCCTGGTATTATGATCATCCGCTCAGCGTGTGCCTGAGCAGGGCAGGAGTTTCCACCGCAATTTCATTCGGGAAGAACGGTAGTCTCGTGGCAGGCGGTCATGTCATGTACCTTCCTATGACGTTGGGCAATGACTACGTGAACGGGTATCTTCAGTTTGCATCACTCGGCGGGGCAGGTTATTTCGGCTGGGACGTTTCCCTGTCGTATCGTATCCGGATATTCTGAATCCTGCGGGCTGACTGCTCTTCAACAATGAACCAGCGGTTGCCAACCTTCAGTTTTTCTCCATTTTCAGGCAGATAGCCGAACTGTTCCAGCAGCCAGCCACCTACCGTGTCACATTCTTCAGACTGCAGATTTACGTGGAAGCTTGTATTTACATCAGTAATGAGCATGTCGCCGGGAACAAGGAATTCGCTCTTGCCCGTGACGCGGATCCTCTTTTCGGGCGGCAGCTGGTGTCCGTTGTAATCGTCTGTCATACGGCCGAAAACTGCGCGCATGATGTCGACCATAGTGACGATGCCGGCGTTACTGCCATGCTCATCTACGACGACGGCAAAACTCTGCCGTGTGGCACGGAAGCGCTTCAGGAGTGTTTCCACGGGGACTGTTTCCGGGATGAAGAGCACTGGCCGCATTACATCTTTTGCCTTGAAAGCTGCCCTGCTGCCTGAGTAGAAGAGCACGGTCTTGTAGTGGACGAGCCCGGCAATGTTTTTGCTGCCGGAGTCTTCGCTTTCAGTCGGCGTGCTGATAACTGGCAGACGGGAGAAACCGGAGTTGATGAAGGCCTGACGGGTTTCCTCAAAACCTGCGTCTTCGTCGAGTGTCTTTACGAGCGAACGGTGCCGGCAGATGTCGCGCACACGCATATCGTTGAATTCAAATATCTTGTTGAGCAGTTCTTTCTCGTTACCCTCAAGTGTGCCTTCCTCATCGCCCATGTCAATAAGTGCTTTCAGTTCATCCTCTGTGATTTCAGGCTCGTCGTTCTGCCACATATGTGCGGCGGTGCGGGAAAGGGCGTCTGTAATGAATGTGAACATGGCAATGACTGGCGTGAGGATTTTTTCAAGGACATTGATTGTCCCTGCAGCTCCCTGCGCCTTTTCGACGGGTTTCCAGGCGGCAAGTGTCTTAGGCAGTGTTTCGCCGAAAATGACGATGATGACCGTCATGATTCCTGTTGCAATTGCAACACCATCCTGTCCGGCAAGATCAATTGCAAGCGCAGTCGCCAGTGAAGTTGCGAGTGTGTTTATGAAATTAGTGCCGATGAGGACCGTAGACAGAAGCTTATCCATGTGGGCCTTGAGCTGGCCGATGAGTTTTGCTTTTGGCTGGTTGCCGTCAATCATCTGACGGAGCGTGATTTTTGAGATGCTCAGAAACGCCGTTTCACTGGATGTGAAGAACGCCAGAATGCGGACGAGCAGCAGAAGGACGATGATGATGACAATACGGGTAATCATACATCCTCCTTTTTGATGATGACTTTAGAAATACGTCGGCCATCCATGTTTTTGACGATGAACACCAGACCCGGAAGGACGACGACAGAGCCCTTTTCAGGGATGCAGCCGAGTTGTTCCAGCATCCAGCCGGCGAGTGTGTCAGACTCGGTTGAGCTTATTTCAATGCCGAGCTGGGCACACAGATCTTCTATGCGGATTGCACCGTCTGCAATGTGATAAAGTTCGTTGACCTTTACAAGTTCCTGCATCTGACGGGCGCTGAACTCATCAGCCACGGTGCCGAACAGTTCGCGTGTAATATCTTCTATTGTAAGAAGGCCTGCTGTCTGGGAATATTCGTCTAGAATGATGGCGATTGACTGGTTGTTCGCCCGGAGCGCTTCCTGGATGGATGACATTTTCTGCGTTTCCGGAATGAAAAGGGCGGGGCGCATGACTTTCTTTACATCAAACTGACTCTGCTTATCCGCGTAGGTAAGCACATCCTTCATGTACAGAATGCCTTTTATGTCATCAATGTCGTCATCGAACACGGGAAACCGCGAGTAAGATGTTTTCTGCGAAAGTTCAATGACGGAACGGTAATGTGCATTTATGGAAACGGCCTTCCACGTAGTCCGCGGCTGCATGATGTCTTTTGCCTCAAGATCCGTGAAGCGGAAGACTTTGTGCATCATGTCCTTTTCACCTTCTGCCAGGACACCTTCTTCTTCGCCGACTTCCATGAACGTCTTGATATCTTCTTCGGTGAAGGTAGCTGCTTTTTTCTCAGGCTTTACGCCGGCAAACCGTGCCAGCAGGAAGACGAACTTCGTGAACACGAACACGAACGGCAGCAGGATTGTCTTGAAAAAAGCAGCGTATCCGGAAAGGGCAAATGCTATTTTGTCAGGATATTGCGAGGCGAGCGATTTCGGGGCAATTTCGCCGAAAATGAGCAGCAGTATTGTCGCGACAAACGTTGCGGCCGCAATACCGGCATTGCCGAACAGGTCCATGGCGACAGAGGTCAGGATTGCGGAAAGGCCTATGTTGACGAGTGTGTTTCCCGCGAGAATCGTGTTGATGAGCTGCTCTTTATTTTCAAGCAGTTTTCCCACGCGGATGGCACGGCGGTCGCCTTTCTGACGCAAAAAGCGCACCCTCAGTTTGTTAACCGAAAGGAATGCGCTTTCTGCTGCCGAAAACAGCATTGAGAGGATAATCAATACAACTGATATAAGAAGTTTGAGCGGTATGTTCAGCTTATTCTTCCTGGAAGGCCTGTTCTTCCTGAATCATCCTGAGGTTTTCCCGCATCTGAGGGAGCATTTCTGCAATAATCTGGCCGTTGTCTGAATCCGGATCAAGGATGTAGGCACGTTCCATGTAACCGATTGCTTCTTCCCACAGGTCCATCTGTGCTGCAAAGTAGGATGCGTAATACAGGCATTCCTGTTTCTGGGCGATGCTCAGGAAATTGTTGTCAGAAGCGTTTGCGAACTCATCAAGTGCGCCAAGGTAGTCGCCCTGATACAGGAGCATTGTGGCGCGCTGCTCAGCTGAGACAAGCAGGTATTTTCCGACGAGGCCAGATTCGTTTTCGGGATCGATTGTCGGAATGGTAGCCATAAGTTCGTAGTATCTGCCGATGTACTGTTCTGGAATTGAGGAGACAAGTTCATCAATGATTTTTACGCGCTCAGCACCCAGTGCGGTTTCGAGTTTACTTTCAAGTGTGATGATGCTTTTTCTGACAGCGGCTGCATATTTGACGTCTGCTATGAGGTCGTCGAGGGTTGTCACGTCGACCTGATAAGTCAGTTCGTAATAAGGAGAGCCGTCTTTGTCGCAGATGATGAGTGCCGGGCAGGTATTAACGCCGCATGTTGCTGTCAGAATCATGAGATTTGTGTAGGCTTCATCGGTCATGGCAGAAACGTCAGCAGGCGTATCAGCCGTGAGCAGGATGAATTCTTTGCCGGCTTCTTTCAAGAATTTCTTGTCTGACAGGAAGTTAGCCATGAGGTCAGGACTGATGCCATCCCACTCGTTGCCACTGAAGAAAACGAGCAGGTCTTTGTTCTGCTCTTCTGCGTATTGCATGGCGAGATCATAATCGTTTTCCCATACGACAGGTGTCTTGTTGCAGCTGAAGAAAACGGATGTACAGACTGCAAGAAGCAGGATTGAGAGGATGACGTGGAATGTCTTTTTCATGGCAAATCTCCTTTAGTTAAAGTAACGGACGCCGGCTGCGAAGATGTTCTGGCACTTGTCGCCGCCGATGTTCTTGATCAGGTCATTTGAACTGCCGTCTGCCTCGAAGCCCATGGTACGCTCG
>JAZUFS010000356.1:0-3405 GCA_045640805.1 Treponemataceae bacterium | reverse complement strand
GTAACTGTCCAATTTTGCCGTCAAAAACAAAATTATCCATTTTCAGTACCACCAGAGATGGTTACTGCATTTTTTTCTCTCAAAATTTTAAGTTTTATTTGTTTTTCAGACCTATTGTTGACGGCAACAGATTGTCGTAATCAGTACGTCCGTCCAGCATGGCCTCAAAAAACCTCTTAAGATAATCCAGCACGGACACTCCTACCATCCTGCAAGTGGAGAAGATGGTATGGAAGATTGCCGATACCTCGGCTCCCCTGTGGCTGGCAAAGTGTATTGAGCTACTTCGCTCACGCGTTAGAGGTCTGATACACTGCTCGGCTATCGAGTTGTCTATGCTGTACCGGCCGTTATGGCGGTAGTTGAAGATTTCGGTCCAGAAGTGGTCCAGGTAGTTTAGGGCTTTCTCCATCAAGTCTCCCTTCGGAACACCGTCACTCCTTAGTTCTTCCAGTCGGCAACTCATCTGTGTCAGTATGTCGGTTGTCTCAGCGCCGTTACGGCGGGCCTTGATCTCTTCAGGACTCAGCCCCTGTGTCCTGTACAGGTTTTCCATCTGGTACAGCTTTGATATCCTTTCGAGGAAGTATGTCGCACGGTCGTCCTGGCCCTGTTCCTGGGCATACTTGAACTTTGCCCTGGCATGCGCCAGGCAGCAGATGTGCTCTATCCTGACCAGCTGGTTGTTCATGTAGTTGTAGGCGTTGTATCCGTCTGACTGTAGTGCTGCCAGTTCTGCGTCCCCTATGAAGTCCTTCAGCACGGCACGTCCCCGGCTTCCGTTGTCATAGAAGAAAATCACTGTCTTGGCAAGCCTGTTCACAAGGCACCATATGTACACCTTTCCGCTTTTCCTGACCAGATGCAAACGTCCCCAGGTCTCGTCCACGTTGACTATGGCACCTGGAGCGAGGGCTCTGTCCTTCAGTGCGGGAAGCAGTCTCTCCAGCATCTCGGCCGCCTTGACAAGCCAGTTGGTGAGTGTCTGGCGGGCAAGCAGCATGTTCTCGTTCCTGAAGCGGTTTATTTCCCTGTAGAGTGGTGTCATCTGGCCGTATTTGTTGAACGCGAGATTTGACAGCAGGTCTGCCGTTGCGTGGGTGCCTGGTATGCAGCGCACCTGTTCACCGTCACCTTCCATGGGAAAATGGTCTGTACGCATGCTGCCGTCAGCAAGACGGTAGGTGATGTATTCATAGTCATGCTCAACGACATAGCAAACGCGGTCAAACACCTTACGCATCTCCGTGGAGATTATTACGCTTCCTTCTGGAAGCCTGGTGCGGTCGCACAGATGTGTCTTCTTGCACTGTGCATCCATGGTGCAGTACTTCATGCCCTGACGCCCCGGGCGTGCCTTCCTGGCCTCAGCCCGTACGCCGTCTTCCGCATCTGCGGTGCCTGCCGCATCCCGGAAACAGTCTCCAGGTCCCTGCGTGCCGTCAAAATCATCCTTGTCATCATCACGGCCCTTGGCAGGCTCCTTTGCCGACGTGCCCTTCTGGCTGTGGCCGGCAAAGCGGAACTTGCGGTTTACGGCATTCTCGCCGCTCTTCTTTTCAAGTGCCTTGACAGCATCGTCACGTTCGCGCTTCAGGGTACTCAGAAGAGTTGTCAGGACACTTATACTTTCGGTATTCCTCTGGTTCTCCATACGTGCGTCTTCCAGCTGGGCCATGATCGAATCGAGTTTTTCCGTGATGGATCTCAAGGCCGCATCCTTCTCCTGGAGACTGTCCATGAGGAAGGTCACGAACCTCAGCACTTCCTGAAGTGACATGCCTTCGCAGGGGTGCCTGGAGGGGGCATGCGCCTGCCTGTCCCGCTCCTCCATAAGTTCCTTCATCTCTATCCTTCGCTTGATCTCGTCCAGTTCCATGACCATCCTTGTATACCGTAAAGGTAATCATTTTCCAGGACTCTACCAAGCAAATAACAGGTTTATTTTATTGTATATCAAAATATTATCCAGTGTTTCGCAGCCTTCAGGCAGTGATTTTCATCACATCTATCACTGGACTTTGAAGCAGTGCCACAAGGTCTTTCCAGTCCATCCTGTAGACTTTGCGGCCATCTTCTGCATACTGGACCTTCATGTACTTGTAGCCTTGTGTGAAGCTCTTTTCATGCATGAAGTAGGCATGATCTTCATAGTGGATCATCCGGAGTTTCCGCCTGTCTTTGCTCATGAAGATGAACACGTCTCCGTTGTAAGGGTCGCGGCCAAAGCGGCGGTGGATTAGCTCAAGCATGCGTGGTGCCTTGCAGCGCATGTCGGTGAACTCCGGCACGAAGTAGAAGTTCTTAAGTCCTGAGATGGTCAGCATAACCCTTCAAGCTTGGCGATGAAACGTTTCAGACCTTCGTAGTCCAGCCCCGACTGCTGGATCTTGAAGCCGTTGGTGCTGCGGACTATGACCAGTATCTTGTTGGAGTGGCGCTGGCTGGTGTTGTCCTTCGGCTGGTCCTGCAGGGCTGACGTCGGTTCCTGTTCCGGTGCGCCATCCACCTGGATAGGAACTATCTCCTGACGGGTAGACCGGAACCATTTTTCAAACTGACGGTATGGAACACCGTTCATCATGCAGTAGCGCTCAATACTCAAGCCGTTTGGTTCGCCTTCTGATTTGTAGCGGTACCATAGCTTCTCGAAATCTTGTGTTTTGAACATTGCGGTGGGTTTTAAAGTGTGCCGCAAAGGTATTTGATGCGCAGGGGTGTGTCAAGACGTCAAAATTGGACAGTTACCTTATACTTAACGTATCATTCGTAACAATCACGCCATCAGCTTAGATGGGAAAACCTCCTGTTGAGTTGATTGGAACCATTTCTAAAACAGCCTGTAAAGCACTCCTTTAAGCATGTAGTAGCGTTCAATACTCATTCCGGTCGGTTCGCCTTCTGACTTGTAGCACTTGTAGCCGAACCAGAGTTTCTCAAGTTCTTTCGGTTTAAACATTGCTGTAGTTGTTATCATTAGCACCTTATTACCTTAGCGTCTTCGCGCATTGGCACTTTGGCACTTTGGCACATTGGTGCCTTAGCACCTTCGCGCCGCGAATGTATCATGATTGCAGAAACCGGGGGAATGGGGCAGTTACAACGTTTATTTCTCTATCCTTTAGGCTTTACTGGCTACCGTCTTTGTACCGGCCAGTCCATCTGTAACCCTTTACAAATCCATCGTGAACTTCAAAAATTCTCTTATCTTCATTGAGCACCATTTTCAATAAGCGACCCGCTGCTTTTGCTGCTTCTGTAAAAGCATAATCATGATTCTGGTCGCTTATGTCCATATAATGACGATACAGTGATTCCGTAGGAGTATCTTCCCAGAAGAAATTTTCGCCACCAAGGAAGTTGCGAGCATAAAATACTTCATACTTCATATCAGAATTGCACCAA
>JAZUFS010000355.1:0-15186 GCA_045640805.1 Treponemataceae bacterium | reverse complement strand
CCTGAAGATGATCATGGGTGCCATAAGGCTGAAAAGCGGCAAGTGGCTGCACGACGTAACATAAAGGGGCGCCTGCCCGTCGTAACAGAAAAGAGTTATACTCTTTTCTGTTACTTAACGAGTTTGCATCTGCAAATGGGGCGCCTGCCCCTCGCTTCAAAAAAGACCGCAGCTGACGCCGCGGTCTTTTTTTTCGCTGCCCCCTCTAGCGGGAGCTGGGCGCCCCCGCAACGCCCCGCCGAATGCTGTTAAGGCACGCGCCTGAGCGACCTCCCAACCCCGCCTGTAAAGCCGATGTGGACGGTCGCGTAAAATGCGCTTTCTCGCCGAACCGTCCAACCTCCATAAAAAGCGCCTTCAGGACGGTCGTTTTGCATGTGAATGCAGCGACCCTTCCGCCGCCCAGCGCTTTTTTTGAAAAAAATGCCCATGCCCTTCGTAAAATAGAGTATGGAAAACGAATCATTTCTTCCGGTCAAAGCAGCGCTGGCGTTGCAGGAGCTTATCGACTGGTATGCAGCCTTAGAGCAGTCTTTCAGGGAAAAGAAGTATGCGGAAGGGCGGTTGAAAATCTCGGCGAATCATGGCCGGCCGCAGTTCTACCTTGTAAATAAGGGAAAACGGAAGTATCTGAAAAAAACACACCCCGACACAATCCGTGGATATGCACAGAAGGGGTATGAGCAGAGGCTGCTGAAAGCAGTTTCTGCCTGGCTGCCGACGCGCGAGCGCATGAAAAGCAGCATTACGGCAGGGGACCCGGTCCTGCGGTTACAGTCGGCGATGCACCCGGCGCGGCGTAAGTTTGTCCGGCTGATCCTGATCCCGGACGACGAGTTTGTGGCGGCATGGAAAGAGGTTCCGTATGCACGGATGGCGGGTGTGCCGTACCGGTATGAGTTTCCCGTTGTCATAGCGGAAACGAAGAAGCAGCTCCGGCCCGACTTTTTCTGTCTGAATGTCCGGACGCGCCAGGAGTTTGTGTGGGAGCATTTCGGCATGATGCAGAAACCGGACTATCAGGACAAGGCTTTCGAGAAAATCCAGCTCTACCGGATGCACAAAGTCATGCCAGACTGCGAGTTCATCTGCACGCAGGAAAATCTCTCACGCCCACTGAATGTGATGTATGTGAAGTACTTGATACAGGCTCATCTGCTCTGAAGCAGGCGTTGCGGGCGGCGTTTGAGCCCGCTGGAGGGGGCAGTGAAGAAGACCGGAGCGAGCGGTAGCGAGTGAGGACTTCGGAACGAGGGGCAGGCGCCCCCGTGGCACATTCTGCGCTTTTATGCTACAACTATGCATATGTTCGCATTCCTTAAGCCGCTGTTCACGATAGCGGTTCCCATCATCCTGCAGAATTTCCTGTCATCATTCGTCAACATGCTCGACACGATTATGGTCGGGCAGCTCGGCTCCGTCGAAATTGCGGCGGTCGGCCTGGGCAATCAGATTTTCTTCCTGATGAACATGGTGCTGTTCGGCACTGTTTCCGGTGGCGCCATCTTCATTTCACAATACTGGGGCAAGAAAGACATGGACGGCGTGCACAGGACGCTCGGCATTACGCTCATCATTTCGGCAGTCGTCTCCGTGCTCTTTTTCCTCGTGGCATTTTTTGCGCCGGAGATGTGCCTCGGGTTCTATTCCGACGACCAGGAACTTATTGCGATTGGCGCAGACTACCTGAAGACTGTGTCGTTCAGCTATCTTTTCATAGGGCTTGGTTTCCCGTTTGCGCACGCCGAGCGCAGTACTGAGCGTGTCAAACTGCCGATGATTGCGACGTTTGCATCCGTCATCGTGAACTGCGTGCTGAATTACCTGCTCATTTTCGGCGTCACTATTGGCGGCACGGAATATATTCCGGCGATGGGCGTCGTCGGAGCTGCCATCGCGACGGTCGTGTCACGCATCATCGAGCTTATCCTGCTTGTAGTTGTGCCGTTCGTGAAGAAGTACGAGATTGCAGCGTCTCCCGCACGCTATTTCAAGCGGCAGAGCGGCTTCCTGAGCCAGTACATCAAAATCTGTCTGCCGGTTCTTCTGAACGAGACGCTCTGGGGACTAGGCAACACGATGCAGAACGTTATCTACGGCCACGCCGGAACGGATGTCGTCGCCGCTATCAATATTACGTCAACAATCGGTAACCTGATCTGGACATTCTTCATTGGAACAGGCAACGCGACCGGCATTATCCTCGGGAAACGGATCGGCGAGGGCAGGTACGACGAGGCGCGTTCACTTGCAAAGAAGTACACGGCGTTCAATGCATGCGCGGGTCTTGTGCTCGGTCTGCTGTTGTTCCCCATGTCGTTCATTCTGCCGCATGTGTTCAATGTCGAGGCGGAAGTCATGCACATGGCGCTTATGCTCGTGTACATGAATATTCTGCTGTATCCGTTCTCGGCGAGCAACATGACGCTTGTAGTCGGTGTGTGCCGCGCAGGTGGTGACACGGTTTACTCGCTGTTCATGGATGTCGGCTTCATGTGGATTCTTGCCATCCCGCTCGGTTTCATGGGCGTCTACCTGTGGCATCTGCCGTACTGGGCGCTGTTCTTCTGCATCCGCTCGGATGAAATTCCGAAACTGCTGTTTGGCCTGCGCCGCCTGCTGAGTGGAAAGTGGTTGCATGATGTAACCACAAAAGCATAAAAAAAGCCCGCCTGGCTATACCGGACGGGCTTTCTTTTTTAATGCGAACTGATCCCGCGATGTTTTGCGTTAGCAAAACTCGCCATTATTAGAAAATAACCGAAGGTTATTTTCTAATAATGATTACCTGCTCTGAAGCATAGTATGCATCTGAGAAGTCTACGTTCTTCTTGCGCTCTTCTGTTACAGACATACCAGCTGCGATGAAGTCAATTGTTCCTGACTGAAGTGCCGGGATAAGACTGTCGAATTCCATGTTGACAACTTCAAGAGCTGCACCGAAATCGTTTGCAACTTTCTGTCCCATTGAAATATCGAAACCGACGATTGAGCTTCCTTCAACATATTCAAATGGTGGGAATGCTGCGTTTGTTCCGAGCTTGAGTGTACCGTTTGTTCCTGTAGCAGCAATTGCTGGAATTACGATTGAGCCTTCAGCTGGCATGAAAGCATTTACGAGAGCTTCATACTCGCCGTTTGACTTCATCCGTGCGATTGTACTGTTGATTGAATCAACGAGCGCTGTGTTTCCTTTCTTGATTGCGATTGCGTACTCTTCCTTATTTTCTGTGAAAACAGAATCGCGGATAACTGCGAGAGTTGGGTTCTTTGCAACGATTGCTTCTGCTGGGAGTTCATCGAGAACTACAGCATCAATTGCGCCATTCTTAAGGTCGAGGGCAGCGTCCATACCGGTCTTGAATGAAACAACCTTTGCGTTTGGCAGGTTGTCAAAGCACCATGCTTCACCTGTTGTTCCGGCCTGTACACCGATTTTCTTTCCATCAAGGTCTGCAATTGAAGCGATTGTAACAGCCTCTTTCTTTCCACCTGCAAATACTGCGGTCAGTGTCATAAGGACAATAAGGACGGCAATAATCTTTTTCATTTTAAAATCCTCCAAAAAATGCCCGCCCGAGCGGACTTACTCCTATATTTTTACTTTAACATAGATAATTATGCATTGTCAATCCAAAAAAATGCATAATTATACATATATATGCAAAATCTGTCTTAAAATTGCATAAATATGACATCTGCATACGTATAGGGGAAAACCTAGATACCGCATCTTTGTGTATTCGTATATTCTTCTATATAAAGGAGTCCGCACATGCGGAAAAAGAAGAACTGCCGCTGATGCGGTTATTCAAAAGGAGAAATAATTAATGAAAAAAAGCAGGACATTTGCCAGAGTGATGGTCATCTGTCTGTGTATGATGCTGGCTGCATCTGTGTGGGCACAGGAAGATGGCAATATCATCAAGAACGGCAGTTTTACAGAAGCAGATCTTGGCCCATGGGCAGCATCACAGGGAGGCGCATCAATTTCTGTTGCAAAAAGTGACACGGAAATTGCGCCCGGCATTACGGATTATGCCGTCATAAGTGGCCGCACCCAGCCGTGGGAAAGTTTCGCACAGGATATCACCACGTCTGTTTCAGCCGGTGACCAGTACGCTTTTGAGTTCTGGGCAATGCTTTCAGATGCTTACGAAGGCAAGCCGTCAAATCAGTGTCAGATTGATTTTGCACCATACATTACGACAACAGATGGCAACACAGCATATCTCGGTTCATATTCACCAGAAATTACCGGAGCGGCTTCTCAACAACTGACTCCGGGAAAATGGACAAAGTTTTCAGGAACCTTCAAGATTCAGGCAGCGGGCGAAATCAAGCAGGTCGTCATCAGAATCATTGAGCAGGGCACTAACTACGGCTCAGGTATCTGCGTATTGGGCGACTACTACATTGCAGGCGTTTCATTGACACCAATCTGGAGCGCGCCAAAGTCAATTCAGGAAGATATTCCTGACCTGCGCGTTGCAGTTGCAGATGCAATGGGTCCACAGTTCCTGGCTGGAACGTCACTTACTCAGTCTGAGCTTGCAGACCCGCTTGTCATGAGCCTTGTAACAAAGCACTTCAATGCAGTCACACTCGGCAATGAACTCAAGCCGGATGCAATCTTCAACTACAGCAACGAGCGCTGCCCGGGAACAACTACTGCAGTACTTAACGGCGAGGAACTTGTCGTTCCTGTCATGAACTTCAGCCGTGCAGAGGCTATGCTCAACAAGATCAAGGAATGGAATGACGCAAATCCTGACAAGTTCATCCGGGTGCGCGGCCACGTTCTGACATGGCATTCACAGACACCGGAGTGGTTCTTCCATGTAGATTATGACGCGTCAAAACCGCTCGTCTCAAAGGATGAGATGACGAAGCGTCACGAGTGGTACATAAAGTCAGTGCTCGAGCACTTTGTCGGACCGGACAGCAAGTACAGGGATATGTTCTACGGCTGGGATGTCGTGAACGAAGCTGTAAGCGATTCAAGCGGATACAGGACGGAAAGTACCTGGTGGAGTGTATACGGCAGCGAAGAGTTCATTGTAAATGCATTCAAGTTCGCAAACAAGTACGCTCCGGCAGAACTTGAGCTGTACTACAATGACTACAACGATACACAGGCCGGCAAGGTCGATGACATCTGCACGCTTCTTAAAGCTGTAAAGGCCGCTGAGGGTGCACCTGGAGTTGGAACACGCATTGATGGCTTCGGCATGCAGGGCCACTACAGCATGGCTACTCCTGACGGCGAGACGTTCGCCGCAGCTGCACGCAAGTATGCAGCTATTGTCGGTCAGATTCAGCTGACAGAACTCGATTTCAAGGCAAGCGCAAGTTACACAGGAGCAGCTGAGCAGAAACACGAGGAGTTCAGCAACGAAGGACTTCGCTATCTGGATCTGTACGATGCCATGAAGACGCTTGTAAGCGAGGGCGTTCATGTAGGCGGATTCACTGTATGGGGCGTTGTTGACAAGAACAGCTGGCTTCATCAGCAGACCGGCAAGTATCAGAGTCCGCTCCTGTTCGACGATAACTATCAGGCAAAACCGGCTTACTGGGCATTTGTTGATGACACAAAGATTGCGCGCATCATCAAGGCACCAAAGCAGGTACCGATTATCGGCATCAAGAAGGGAACTCCCAAGATCAACGGAAAGCAGGATATCAAGTGGTGGTTCGTGAAGAAAGTTCCGCTCAAGATCAACCTTGGTGCGGATGTCAAAGCATGGGCTAAGCTCATGTGGGATGAAGAAAATCTGTATGTATTCGCACACGTTGAGGATAAGGTTCTGAACGCTGACAGTGCAGATGACTATCAGCAGGATTCATTTGAAATCTTCATTGATGAAAAGGGTGACAAGTCGATGGGCTACAAGTCAGACGACAAGCAGTACCGCATCAGCTTTGAGAACAAGCTGTCATTCAATGGCGAAAGCTGTACTGCAGACAATATTGTCTCAGCAGTTCGCGTCACAAAGAAGGGCTACAACATTGAAACTGCAATCAAGTGGACGGATATTGTTCCGGCAGAAGGTACTGAAATTGGCATTGAGCTTCAGGTCAACGACGCCGGTGCAGACGGAACACGCAGCGGAACACTGAGCTGGTTTGACGATACCGGCGACGGATGGGAGAACCCGAGCGTCTTCGGCTACGCAATTCTGCAGAAGAAGAGCAGTCTGACTGAGGACTGGAGATAAGCACAGGACGCTGTAAAGGCAGGCGCCCGGCAGTTTCACTAATTCAAAATATCGTGTAAGATACCGGCAGAGGTTTTGTATGTCAAAAAAGTTAGTGACATTTCTGGCTTCTGCCGGTCTTCTATTAGTAACAGTAATCTGGGGATTTGCATTCGTCGTCGTGAAAAATTCGCTCGATGCAGTTCCTCCCATCTGGATGATGGCCTTCCGATTCACAATCGCCGCGGTCGTGCTCTCACTTATTTTCATGCCGCGCTTCAAGAAACTGAACCGCCAGACGCTCAAACACGGTTTCCTTATCGGCATCTGGCTTTTTCTGGCTTACGCTTTCCAGACAATCGGCTGCAACTACACGACAGCCGGTAAAAACGCATTCCTTACGACCGTGTACGTCGTGCTTGTTCCGTTCATCAACTGGGCAATCACTAAAAACAAGCCGGACGTCTACAGCATTATTGCGGCGTTCCTTTCAATTACGGGAATCGGCCTGCTTTCTCTTGAAGGCGATCTGTCTGTGAACATTGGCGACGTCCTGACCCTTATCTGCGGCTTCTGCTACGCCATGCAGATTATCTACATTGCACGGTACTCCCAGGGCGATGACCCGATTATGCTTGCCATTTTGCAGATAGCACTTACGGCAGTCCTCTCATGGATAAGTGCACCGCTTATTGACGGCGCTTTCCCGGCAGCTGCACTCAACGACAAAATGGTCATTGGCAGCATGCTGTACCTGGGCCTTCTGAGCACAATGCTCTGCTTCCTGCTGCAGACAGTCTGCCAGAAGTACCTGGAACCGTCTCTCGCGTCCCTCTTAATGTCATTTGAAAGCGTGTTCGGCATGCTTTCAAGCGTAATTTTCCTGCACGAACTGCTGTCAGGACGCAACATAGCCGGCTGTGTGCTCATGTTCGTCGCCGTAGTCCTTGGCGAAACAAAGCTGAGTTTTTTGAAGAAGAAAAAGTAGGCGGTTGCGCGAACCAATAATTGCGCGACAACAAAAAAAGGCGGACCCTCGTGGATCCGCCTTTTTTTGTCGTACAGACAAGCGTGCTATTTATACGTAATTTTCACATCGGAAGAGAATGCATTGGTACCAACATGGCAGCCTTTTGGGATGACGACGGACGTGAGTGAGCTGCAGCCGATGAACGCATTGCTACCGATAGATTTGAGCGTAGACGGCAGGATGACGGACGTGAGTGAGCTGCAGCCGCTGAACGCCCCGTTGTTGATAGAGGTGACGCCTTCCAGGATGACGACCCACGTGAGTGAGCTGCATCCCTCGAACGCATAGCCAAGGACATAGGTACCTATATCTGACAATATCAGGTCAATAGATACCGTAGAGTTGCTTAATTTCTCTTTGAAAATATTATTATTCTCAAGTTCGCCCCTATACACAATCGTTACTGGTTCTGTGTATTTTGACAAATCAAGTGAACTGACCGTTTCTTTCGTTACTACAATTCCCTGTACCCACTTAGCGTACAAAGTCATATTGTTTTCAAGGCCACGCATTACTTCGTAGCGGTTGCCGGTGAAGTCAGGGTTGTCGTACCAGCCTGCCAATACGTATCCGCCGCTTTTTGTAACTTGCAGGGCATTTGGCAGCGTTATGCCCCATGTTGTTTCATAGGATGCAGGTGCAGTATATCCAGAAGCATATGAGCCGCCGTTCAGATTATACGTAATGGTATGCATTTCTGGGTTAAGGTTTTCGAAATTCAGGTTTGCTTTGCTTGTACATCCTTCTAAAGTTTCAACCGTTTCCTGATGAGAGAATATCTTTATCTGACAGTCTGAATCTTTGTAAAAATCAAAGGTGATGTTGTAAAAACCATTAGAAAAATCGTCTTTTTTGAACTTAACAGAATGGTTTACCGGCTGGAGCGTATATTCTTCACTGGTGGTACCGTTAATTGGAGTAACTGTTGCTTTTACATACACATTGTATGTTTCAGGAAGCTTTATCTGGATATCCACAATACCATTATTTTGAGAATGATAAGCAATAGGATCCCGTTCCTGAAGAACAAGCGCAAAACTTATGGAGTTCAGTCCCTTCTTGATTTCTTTTGAAGTTGTTCCTGAAAGAACAGTGCCTGCCGGTGTCGGTAAGTCATAACGGTATTCAGTGTCTGTGGAAGCATATAACGTGAATTCCCAGTTGCCTTTTTCAATTGCAAGCTTATCCTTTACCATTGCCTGATAACTGTTATAGATTATCAGGGTCTGCTCTTCACCGCCGTTCAGTTTTCCTTTAAGGAAAAATGTCATGTCATTCAGGTCAAAATACGGCAGGACTGAACGGCTGGCATCTGCTGCTGAAACAGACAGAAAACAGTCATTGACGGCTGCATCATGACTGCATGAGGCACATATGAATGTCATGGTTATGGCTATAAGCGCTACGATAATTCTTGAAAATCTGTTTTTCTTCATACGTTTCCTCCTTATTACTTCACTTCAAAAACAAAAGACGCAGAACGGCTGTCTGTTAATTGTGAGATACCTTCATGGTCATAGTATTTTTCTGCCTGCAGGTACACTTCATGCAATCCTGCAGCAAGCGTCGATTTATCTATAGTGCAGGTGGTGTCTGTAGAAACTACACGTCCATCAAGTTCCCAGCAGTAATTGGTGTACCCGGTGTCAGCAGTAAAGGTAAGAATTCTGCCATTTTCAGTCTTTGTTACGGCGATATCAGTTAATTGCTGGGCAGAAGCTGTAATTCCGGCTGTATTTGTATTTACGTTAAACGTAAAGTAGTCAATGTCATTTTTCTGGATGTAACTTACTGTAGGAGCACAGCAATCTTCTATAACACTGGCTGCCGCTTCTGAATTGTTTCCGTCTTTTCCTTCAAAAGATTTTATCAGGTTCATCTGTTCTGGTATGTTGTTCTGAAGTAAGGTCCAGTCGTAAACAGTCTGATTCCATGTTGTACCCTCAATTATATTGTTGACCTTAAATGCATAGAACATTTCACTGTTTGCATTTGCACCACTGAAAACAAGCGTATGCTTTTTGCTTTCATCTGCGGTCCACGGTACTGCAATTATTCTTGATTGTCCTGAACTGACATCAAAGAACTGGGACTTTCCGTCAGGAGAAATAAGGAAGCCGTGAAGATTGTCCTGACTGAGCGGGTTATATGCTGCAACGGTTATGTACACTGGTCTTTTATAGAATCTGAGCGTGACATAATCTATCCATTCACGGTTTGTGCCATAGTCCTTTATTGAAATTTTTATAGGAACATCTTTGTATTCATCTACAACATTGGAATAGCTCAGGCGTATTTTGATAAGCTTTTCAGCACCTTCTTCGCCTTGTTTTTCTATAGTTCCAGTAGCAGCCGATAACGGGGATAAGTCTTGGTAATCCAATGTGTTTGGATCTGGAGCTTGAAAATAAAGATTTTCATCTTCACAGGAAATTTCGTAATATCCGAGGCTTATTTCTTCATCGCCAATGTTTTTAATATACAGGTTTATGTTGTAAGGATGATCTGAATAAAAATAATCTAAAGATTCAATGTTTGGATTATATCCTGTTCCATAACCCACTTTGAAGCTGCACGAGCCGTCTTCAATCACAGGGATTATACCCATATCCTCACCGTCATAATGTGGCTCCATATCAAGTTCAACCGTCGTTTTACCACGTGTTACCTTTATATTTTGTGCAGAATCGGCAACAGCGCCAGTGAATTGCACGACACCCTGCGAATCAGTCTTAGATTCCTGAGCATCTGACTGGTTGCTGTCGTTCTTTCGGGAAACCTTAACATCTGGCAGTACTTTGTTTACCGTGTCAAAGTCTTCGCCAGCCGCACGGGCACTTGAAAGTCCTGCAACACGGGCCGTGAAACTTCGTGCATAGCCTCTGTTTCTGAAAAAACGCGGATTTCCGTTGCCGTTGTAAACAAGGACGTTTGTGCTTTCAAGCTGGAATTTCGTTATATCGTATTCTTCATCGGCGTCTACTTCTTCGTCAGTAATGGTGATTGTGGCTCCGGTGTCCATGCGTTTCCATGAACCCCAATAGCCGGCATTGATTTTTCCCGATTTGTCTACGGAAGGCTTGCTTGGGTCAATGTTGCCTGTGGAACTGCCCGAACTGCCAGAGTTTCCGCCGGACGAGTTTCCTCCGGAAGAGTTTCCGCCAGAAGAACCGTGCCCGCAACTGGTAATAAGGCACATCGCAGAAAATGTGATACATAAAAAAGTTAAAGTGTAGATAAGCTTTTTTTTCATGAAACTGCTCCGTAAATGGATTACTTTTTTAGAATAACATGTTCGCGCATGGCTCGCAATAAAAAAAGCGGGCTCTCAAAATGAGAACCCGCCAAACTTTTAAGAAAGTCTCCGTTTATTGCACTTCGAGCTTCTTCAGTTTCCAAATGTCCTTTACGTACTCTTCAATCGTGCGGTCAGATGAGAACTTGCCGCTTCTTGCAATGTTCAGGAGCATCTTCTTTGCCCAGCCCATTCTGTCCTTGTACGCTTCTGCCACTTTATCCTGTGCGGCGACATAAGCGTCAAAGTCTGCAAGTACGTAATATACGTCAGGGCGCTGACCTTCAACGCCGTAGACGAGTGAGTCATACAGTTCGCGGAACATCTGCATATCCGGGTCGTAGGTGCCATCTACAAGCTGCTCCATGACTTTTGCCAGTCCCGGATTGCGTGACAGGAACTTCTGCGGATTGTAGCTGTGTTCCTTTTCGATTGTAAGGATTTCATCAGCGGTAAGACCGAAGATGAATGCGTTTTCGTTTCCTGCTTCTTCTACAATTTCAATATTTGCACCGTCAAGCGTTCCCAGTGTCAGGGCGCCGTTTACCATGAACTTCATGTTACCGGTTCCTGAAGCTTCCTTGCCGGCTGTAGAAATCTGCTCTGAAATTTCAGATGCAGGGAACAGCTTTTCTGCAACGGAAACGCAGTAGTTTTCAACGAAGACGACGCGCAGTTTGCCACGGACGCGGCGGTCAGTGTTTACGCGGTCGGCGACTGAGTTAATCAGCTTGATGATGCTCTTTGCACGTCTGTAGCCTGATGCAGCCTTTGCACCGAAAATGAACGTGCGTGCCGGCGGATTGTAATCAGGCTCATCCAGCAGGCGGGTGTACTCGTACATGACGTGCAGAATGTTTAAGAGCTGTCTCTTGTACTCATGCAGACGCTTGATCTGAACGTCGAAAATTGAATCCGGGTCAAGGAACTCGTTCTGGCTTGTCTTAAGGAACTCAGCAAGGTCCTTCTTGTTTTCCTGCTTGATGTCGAGCAGTTCCTGCAGGGCATCTTTGTCATCAGCAAACTTCTCGAGTTCGCGGAGTTTTGACAGGTCTTTCTCCCATCCGTGGCCGATTTTCTTTGTAATGTAATCTGCAAGGCGCGGGTTTGCTGAAAGGAGCCAGCGGCGCTGTGTAATACCGTTTGTCTTGTTGTTGAACTTTTCCGGGTACAGTTCGTACCAGTCGGCAAGTTCCTGCTTCTTGAGCAGTTCTGTGTGAAGGGCAGCAACGCCGTTTACGCTGAAACATGAGTGGATTGCAAGCCATGCCATGTAAATCATGCCGTTCTGGATGATGCTCATGCGGTTCTGTTTCATGTAGTCTTCAGGGAACTGCTGGCGAAGCTCAATCATGAAGCGGCGGTTGATTTCCTCAACAATCTGGTAGATGCGCGGCAGAAGTCCCTGGAAGATGTCGATAGGCCACTTTTCAAGTGCTTCTGCAAGGATAGTGTGGTTCGTATAGGCGAATGTCTTTGTAACGATAGACCATGCTTCATCCCAACCGACACCGTGTTCATTCATGAGGATGCGCATCAGTTCCGGAATGGCGACGACAGGATGTGTATCGTTCAGCTGGATTACCTGATAGTCAGGGAACTTCGTGAAATCAGTTCCGTGGTCCTGAATGAAGTGGTTGACCAGATCCTGCAGTGACGCTGATGAGAAGAAGTACTGCTGCTTCAGGCGCAGTGCCTTTCCAGACGGACCGTTGTCGTTAGGATACAGGACACGGCTTATGTTCTCAGCTGACATCTGGCGTTCGACTGAACGGGCGTAATCCTGATTGTTGAACAGCTGCAGGTCAAATCCGTTTGCGCTTGAAGCTTCCCACAGGCGCAGTGTGTTGACGGTGTTTGTATCGTAGCCGACAATCGGCATGTCGTATGGTGTCGCAATGATTTCTTCGGCGTTCTCAATGGTGAACTTTGTCGTGCCGTTAGGACCCGGGCGTGAAATGATGTTGCCGCCGAACTTTACGGTTACGGCGAGGTCGCTTCTCTTGATTTCCCACGGATCTCGATGCAGCAGCCAGTTGTCAGGGTATTCAACCTGATAGCCATTTTCAATGTGCTGCTCGAACATACCGTATTTATAGCGGATGCCGTATCCGTGTCCCGGATAGTCGAGTGTTGCCAGTGAGTCAAGGAAGCAGGCTGCAAGACGGCCAAGACCGCCGTTTCCAAGACCTGCATCCGGTTCCTGGTCTTCTACCATGTCGTAATTGATGCCGAGTTCATTCAGGACGTCTCTGACGCCTTCCATAATGCCTGCATTTATGAGGTTGTTACTGAGTGCGCGTCCCATGAGGAACTCTGCAGAAAGATAGTAGACGCGGCGGCCCTGATGCTTGTAATAAGCATTACGGGTTTTCATCCAGTTTTCAGTGATTATTTCCATTGCTGAAGCGGAAACTGCATCGAACAGATCGTGTTTGTTTGCCTGAGTAATGTCTTTGCCGTACTGTCTCTTAAGACGGGCATAAAGACTTTCTTTAAAGGATTCAGCATCAAAATTCATTTTTGGTTCTCCTGAGATACTTGCTGTGAGGGGAGCGGAAAAACGAAAACCGTACCCTCATTGTGGATTATACATCAAGAGAGTCAGAGAGATAGGGAAAAAAATACACGTTAAAGGCGAGATTTACAGAAAAATGCCTTTTCGCAGCCTTTCATCGACTGATGAGAAGTGCACTTGACCGGCTTGGCAGTACGTAGCGTGTCTGCACCTGCAGCTGCTCTTCTTTTCCCGGTTCAAGAATGTCATCCGGGGAAGGAGCTGATGTGTCTACGACGCGGAACCACTTTTTGCCGCGCGGAGCTTGGGGCAGGCGGACAGTCTTATCCTTAAGGGATGAGTTGCACATGATGAAGAAGTCTGCATCATCCGTGTCAGCAACGATAGCCGCCTTTGTCCCGACTATGCGGAATGCGATGAAGTGATTGAGCTTATCCCAGTCGGGAGCATTGCCGTCTTCTGCATACCAGGTGATGTCAGGTATGGTGAAATGCGGGTTATTCTCGCCCTGAAAGAATTCCGGCCGCATGAACGCCGGGTGCCGTCTTCTGAATGCGGTCATCATGCGCGCGAAACGATACACGTCGGAATACGTTTTCTGGTTTTCCCAATTGAGCCATGAAAGCGTGTTGTTCTGGCAGTAGGCGTTGTTGTTTCCGTTCTGTGTCCGCCGGTACTCGTCGCCGCCGAGCAGCATCGGCGTGCCCTGGGACACCATCATGGTGAACAGGTAGTTCTTTACCTGCCGTGACCGGACTTCCTCAATCTTGGGGTTTTGAGACGGACCTTCAACGCCATAGTTGTAGCTGCAGTTACTGTCAGAACCGTCGTGGTTGTTCTCGCCGTTGTCCTCATTGTGCTTCCCGTTATATGAAACGAGGTCGTTGAGCGTAAAACCGTCGTGGCTTGTCAGGTAGTTGATTGAGTGGAACGGCTTCCTGCCGTCACGCAGGTACAGGTCAGATGAGCCTGTAAGGCGGGTCGCGAACGAACTGCACATGCCGTCGTCTCCACGCCAGAATTTACGGACATCGTCACGGAAACGGTCGTTCCATTCTGCCCAGCGTCCTCCCGGGAAACTGCCTACCTGATAGGCACCGCCCGCGTCCCATGCTTCTGCAATGACTTTTGTGTTGCGAAGCAGCGGGTCTTCTGCAATCCGCTCGAGGATAGGCGGGTTTTCAAGCAGGCGGCCTTTGCCATCGCGGCCAAGAATTGAGCCGAGATCGAAGCGGAAACCGTCGACATGCATCTCCCTGACCCAGTAATGCAGGCAGTCTATGATGAAGTTCCGCATGACCGGATGGTTGCAGTTCATCGTGTTGCCGCAGCCTGAGTAGTTGGAGTAATACTGCCGGCTGGAATCTTCAAGAATGTAGTAGATGCTGTTGTCGAAGCCGCGGAAACTGAGTGTAATGCCGTGCTCGTTTCCTTCTGCCGTGTGATTGAAAACGATATCGAGAATTACTTCAAGGCCGGCCTTGTGCATTTCGCGCACCATCTCCTTGAACTCAGTTACGACTGCGCCCGGTGTCTTGTCTGCTGCGTACGATGCTTTAGGCGCAAAGAACGCCATGGTGCTGTATCCCCAGTAATTCTCAAGCCGTTCGCCTGTACGCGGATTCACGTTCGTGTTCTCTTTTTCATCGAATTCCTGAATTGGAAGCAGTTCGACGCTCGTGACGCCGAGTTCTTTCAGGTACGGAATCTTCTCGATAAGTCCGCGGTACGTTCCCGGGTGCTTGACGCCAGACGTAGGGTTTGCCGTAAAGCCGCGCAGGTGTGTTTCATAGAGCACGCTTTTCCTGAGCGGATAGTTCAGCGGACGGTCACCCTGCCAGTCGAAGTCATCGCGCACGACGACGCACTTAGGGAAGTTCTTCGGGTCAAGCAGATGGCCGGTAAGGATGTCGATTTTGTCCATCGGCGTAACGTAATCAGGGGGCAGGTTCGCGAACAGTGATGTACATGTAAGTGCTTTTGTGTACGGGTCGATAAGGTACGCGTTCTTGTTGAAGCGGTGACCGCGGGAAGGGTCAAACGGACCGTCGACACGGTACAGGTACAGTGCGTTTTCAGGAAGTCCTGTCAGTGCGACATGCCACAGGTCGCCGGTCTTATTGCGGGCAGGATCGAATGTATA
>JAZUFS010000354.1:0-1984 GCA_045640805.1 Treponemataceae bacterium | reverse complement strand
CAGTTCTATAACACTGAACGCATACAGAAAAAACTAGGCTGGAATTCACCGTTGAATTTCAGCCTGAAATGTGCGTAGTATTGTCTAAAAAAATGGGGTCAGTTCACACACGGTTGCGGCCTGCCCCCTCTCCTAGGGGCTGGCGCCCCTAAGACCCTGCAGACTGCTTTTATAAGCAGTTTTTTCCGTGGACTTGCGTGAAAGTGAACGTCGGCGGACTGACAACGCCTGCTGATGGACTGCGGTGACAGGCTCTGCCAGTGGGCAGCACCGGCGCATTTGAATACTGTGTGATGGAAGGTAAAAGAATTGAAATCATTTGTGACTGAATCGAACTTTTTTGAGGGAAATGCGCCGGAAGCAATTGCTGCTGAGTACGGTACGCCGGTGTATGTATATAACGAGAAGATTCTGCGCGACAGGATGCGCCAGGTTGCCGGTGTCATTACGAAGTATCCGTATACGGCAAATTACTCCGTAAAGGCAAACACGAACATCCATATTCTGCGCCTGGCGCTTGAAGAAGGCCTTAACTGCGACGCGATGAGCCCCGGCGAAATTACGCTGCTTCTGAAGGCCGGCTTCCCTAAAGAGCGGATTTTCTTCATTCCGAACAACGTTGCAGAAAGCGAGCTCGCCTTCTCTATTGAACAGGGAATAATGACGAGCCTTGACAGCCTTGAGCAGCTTGAGCTGTACGGTGAAACATGGAAGGCGCTTGCTGCATCCGGCAAGGCCGCCGCGGGAAGTGAACGCTGTGCGGTGCGCATTAATCCGGGAGTTGGCGCGGGTCATTGTGACAAGGTAGTTACGGCCGGCAAGAAAACAAAGTTCGGCATTCAGGAAACTGACATTCCTGAAATTTTCACGATTGCTGCAAAATACGGACTTAAGATTGCCGGCATCAACCAGCACATCGGCTCTCTGTTCATGGACCCGCAGCCGTATCTTGATGCAGTGACAAACCTGCTCAGAATTGCACGCGGCTTTGAAAAGCTTGAGTTCATTGACTTTGGCGGCGGCTACGGCATTCCGTACCATAAACTGCAGGATGAGGCGCCGTTCCCGATGGAAGACTTCAAGAAGCGCCTTGAGCCTATTCTTGATGAGTTCGTCGCTGACTACGGATATGCGCCGCTTTTCAAGAGCGAGCCCGGCCGTTTCTGTGTTGCTGAAGGCAGCGTGATTCTGGGGCGCGTTCATGCAGTAAAGCAGAACAACGGCGTTACCTACGCCGGTACTGATGTAGGCATGAATGTGCTTGTGCGCCCCAGCATGTACGACAGCTGGCACGACATAGAACTGCTTGGCGGTGAAGACACTTGCGGCGCAGACATGGATGGCTTACGTGACGGCAGCGGGTGCTGTTCAGGCACTGCGCGCCCATGCCGCGAGCAGACTGTGACAGGTAACATCTGCGAGTCGGGCGACATTCTCGCGAAGGCACGCATGCTGCCGGAGCTTAAGCGCGGCGACTTGATAGCCGTCCTTGACACCGGCGCATACGGGTACAGTATGTGCAGCCCGTACAACAGCCGCCCGCGCCCTGCAGAAGTGCTCATCTGCAAGGACGGCAGCGTAAAGCAGATCCGCCGCCGTGAGACAATTGAAGACATCCTCTCGCTGATGTAGGAAAAAAAGCCGGTCTTTTATTAAAACTCAATTCCAACGGTAATAATAAAGTCAGATGCACTTTGTGTGTGTCTGACTTTTTTGTTATCGGAGGCGCCTTATGGGCCAGTTTTCAAAGAGATGGGAAGACCTGCAGATTTATGACAACTACATCTTCTGCACGGTCATGCAGGATGAGCACTTATGCCGCGAACTGCTCGAAATCATGCTTGATGTGAAGATTGAGCGGATAGAATATCTTGCGACGGAGCATCACATCGAGACCGAGTATGATGCACACGGAATCCGCCTTGACGTATTCGTGAAGGAAAGCGACCGCGTGTTCAACATTGAGATGCAGACGGGGAACTAC
>JAZUFS010000353.1:0-17233 GCA_045640805.1 Treponemataceae bacterium | reverse complement strand
ATGAGCGGCGAGATGACGACAGTAAGGCCCGGGAATACGAGCGCGGGAATCTGGTAACACATGCTTTTGCCGCCGCCGGTAGGCATGACGGCAAGCGTGTCTGCGCCCGAAAGCACTGAATTGATGATGTCCAGCTGGCCGGCTCTGAAACTGTCGTAGCCAAAATACTTTTTGAGAAGATGTTCGAGTTCGCTTTGTGAGGTCATATATATATTATACGCTACAGAGGGATGTTTTTTTCAAAAAAATCAGCAGATATCTTCAAAATACGACTTGTATTCGACTTTCAGCTTGCTGTCAGGGAAGAGCAGGGTGTACAGGTCGATGAAATAATCGTCGGTCATGCTTGCAATGTAATCTGCAACAATCCGGTTCGGCTCTGTCTTTTCGTAAGGAACTTCGCCATACCAATAGGTGTTCTGATGCACGTACTCAATGTGGTGCTTCCAGATGACAGAACTTTCATCCTGCTTTGTGATGTCATCGAGCAGGCGGTAATACAGCTGGTTGAACATCGGCTTTATGATGTTGTTTATTTCATCCTCAATGGCCGGTGTCTTGTAGATTTTCTGGTAATTTTCTTTCTTGGCAGTCTTCAGATCGTTGTAGTATTCGGGACTCAGTTTGATGTAATCCTTTCCGTAGCTGTTGTTGATGATGTCGACAGTCAGGTTGTTGATGATCATCGCGTTTGCCGTACCGATTTCTTCCGAACTGAAATCAGAACAGTCTTCAATGATGCGCGCCGTCATTGCGTCCTGTCTGTCCTTGCCAATGTAGGCAATCATGTCACAGACACGTACGACGCATGTCTCAAGTGTGCACGGAACAAGTTTCTTGATTGCTTCTTCGCCATTACGGTCGCAGTCGTCCATGTACGCGTCAAACTGTTCGAACCAGCTGCTTTCCGGGCCGGAGTAGGCGCGTGGCCGGTATTCCTGGAGCTCAAACTCGCCGTTATGGCAGATGATGCCATCCAGTGCCTGCAGTGTCATATTCCGCTTGAAGATTGAATCCAGAACGCGTGCACTGTGGATGTTGTGATTGAAATAAATGCCCGTTTCGTTGTGGAGCAGGTCTGACAGAAAGCGCTCTCCCGCGTGCCCGAACGGCGTGTGACCAATGTCGTGTCCAAGTGCGGCTGCCTCAATGAGGTCTGTGTTCAGTCCGAGCACGCTGCCGATTGAGCGTGCTATACGTGACACCAGCTGGACGTGCAGTGCCCGCCGTGTGATGTCATCGTTCTTGTAGAAAGAGAATACCTGAGTCTTATCCGCATAGCGGTTGTAGACGGGCAGGTGAAGGATTTTTTCCGTGTCACGTACAAAAGCCGGCCGCCACAGGTTCTGCCTGTCACGGTCGGGATTCCGCCTCACTGCCATGCTGTCATCACAGCGGTACGGGTTTACCCTGCAGTGGGCGCGGTCATCTTCTATCTGCTCCTGAATTTCAGGAAGCAGCTTTTTGTACATGCGCTTTCCTGAATCAGCCAATTCTTGTTCCGATGAAGTCTTTGTCGTCAAGAATGTTGCGGATGTTTGCAATGTTCTTGCCGCCTGCACAGATTACAGAAATTCCGTTCTTTTCTGCACCCTTGCTTGCAATCGGGTCAAACGGGCAGTTCTTGCCCGGAACCCATTCATCACCGACCATCTTGCGGAAGTCTGGCCATGAAATGGTGTCGAGTGGTTTTGCATCCGGGTTCTTGCGCGGGTCGTCTGTGTAGACTTTCTCGATATTTGAAAGATTGACGACTGTCTTTGCGCCGAAACGCTCTGCAAGAAGGACTGCATCGTTGTCAGTTGAGAAGCCCGGCTTCCATCCGGCAGCAACGAGAATGCGGCCTGTGAAGTCTGAGACAACGGTTGGGTCAATGACGACATCCTGTGTGCAGAGGTCGCCGAAAATTGATTTCAGAAGCTGTGCGTTAAGGCGTGTTGCCATGATGCCGATCCAGTCAGCTGCTGCGCTGTCTGCTGCATCAGGGGTAACGGTGCGGAATGCGTTCTGGTAAATGCGTGCCGGAGCGCCGCCACCTACGACGAGAATGAGCTTGCGGGAAGCATCTTCTGCGAGCCATTCTTTTACCATCTTTGAAAATGCGCCTAAAAACTCTGTATCCGGTTCGTTTGGAACTACGATTGAACCGCCGACTGATAAAACCTTAACCATATCAAAATCTCCTTGAAACTGCCTGCTGTTGGGCAGCCATTATGTACGAAATCAGTATACGCCCCGCACGACGACCGGACTCCAGTACGAGCTGTAACTCGTCGTTTCAGCGGAAGCTTCTTCCCAGACAGACTGCAGTGCGAAGGTTTTTGGCCTGTAGACTTTCTTGCCTGACTGCTGGGCACTCTTTATTGTATTATTGCCACGTGAAAAAGCAATATGCTGTGAGTCAATGTTGCCGAAATACCATTTCTGTGTGTCATCAATTTCCTGCAGACTGACAAATGACTTACCAGCCCCAAGTCCCGGATCAACAGGAATCCAGCCGACAGAATCGAGATAGAACTCACACCACCAGTGATTCTCTGTAGAAAGGTCATTGTGTACAAGAACACCCGAAACAGGGATGGCGGGAATCCCCTGCGCGCGGCATAATGCGGCGAAGAGAATGGAAAGGTCGTAGGAATCTGCTTCGCCCGTTTCAAGAACGTCCAGGACAGATGCTTCTGCCGGACGGTTTCCCGTAAGCAGTGTCATTTCAGTTGTGAGATGGTCGTAAATGAGCTTTGCCCTGTTATAAGGCGCTTTTTCCTTGCCAACGATAGAATCTGACAGTTCAATGACTGCCGGGTCATCAGACGGGACAAGGCTGTCGCTTCTGGTGTATGCCTCGTAGTACGTTGAGGCAGCAGTACCCTGCTTGGCAGATTTATTCGTGATGTTCGTTTCTACGTTCCATACATGGACCTTGAAAACCGACTTTACGGCAGTTTTCTGCGTAAGTCCTGTTTTGACAGGAATCTGGTGTACGACGGTATTAAGGTACTTTTCGACAACCGGCTCCGGTGAAGATTCCGTCATGAGTGATATACGCTGCCATGAGTTTGTCGGTGGAAACGGCGTATACAGGGTGATGATTCCCTGCTCAGAGGATACCACGTTGGAAATGTCCGCTGTAAGTTCAATCATGTAAATGCGTTCATCCCGGTAGGTCTTGCTGCCTGCAGATGATGTCACCGTAAATGGCAGCTTATTGCTCAGGCCTTTTGATGTTTCAAGATAGAGATAGCCGGATTCAGCCCCATCGGGAACACGTACCTGAATTTCCTGATCACTCCAGAAAAGATAGTCACTGTCAGATTCTGAACATGCAATGATGGTTTGATCTTTCGACTTGCCAACCGATGCAGTGAACCATACCCGGGAACCATTCCTGAGTGTACCGAAATGATTTCCGGTAATTGTTATGGCACTGCCGATTGCAGCCTGGTTTACGTTCAGTGAAGAAATTGCCGGCAGCAGTGTTTCCGCGTCAGGCTTTACGGGAACCGGAATTGTGGTCCTGCATGTAAATACCACCGGATTTGATCTGCCGACCGGCGTGACGACATACAGAAGTCCGTCATTTGCGTTATAGGGAATTATCAGCTGGATGGAGTCATCTGTCCATGTTGAGTACGCGGATGAAATAAGTCTGTTGCCGCCAAGTTCTACATAGCTGTCAGACCGCATTGTCCCGAAGTGGGAGCCTGTAATGGTGACAAGTTCGCCGCTTTCACTTACTGGCGGGTTGAGCGCATCTATTACGGGAAGCTGTTTTGTCTGATGAAGAATTATTGCTGCCGCAGTTACTGCCAGCGCAATGAATAAAATTGCAAGGAATGCCCTGAACAGCGGGTACTTGCGGAAAGTATATGAAAATCCTTTGTTTTGGCTCACTTCATTCCTTCTGAGGAAAGGGAAACCGGCGTTGCCATGATTGAAGAATCATTGGTCTGTGACAGGCCGGATACAGAACTGAGGTCAATGGTGATGTGGATTACATCATCAGAAAAATCGGGCCGGAAAATATCTATCGTGGCCAGATTGGTATCCTCTAAGTTTACTGTTGTTGTCATTGTACTTGAAGAGACCGTAGTTCGTATAGCCTTATTTGCTTCTGAAAGAGCTTTGTCGGCAGGTTTTGCTGCTTTTGCTGATGTAAATGTCGGGAAAAAGGATGCAGTTTGTGTTACCGGCATTATAAGCGGCTGTGTTGCACTGTCATTTCTGAGCAGACGAAGCGGCAGGATGACTGCGAATACGGCTGCTGCTGCGACTGCAGGAGCAATGCGTTTAAGGACAAACTGGAAGACGTTGTCACTCTTTCTTGTGACGTGATGGTATGTCATGCGTGTCTGGAGGCGGTCAAAACTCCTGTCAATCTCGTCCTGAGAAAGTACGAGACTGTCTGCATCGCTTCTGAGCATGTCGTGCATCTTCTTTGCACGGGCGAGTTTTTCACTGCAGGCCGGACATGAAGCAATGTGGGTTTCAAACTGTCCCTTGAAGGGTTCGGGCAGTTCGTCGTCGAGGTATACTGATATCAATGAAGAATCAGGGCATGTAGACATCGTCTTCTCCTATAAGTTTAGCAAGCTGTTCCCGTGCACGGAACACACGCACTTTTACGTTCCCCTCTGTTATCCCTAATACGCGTCCAATCTCCTTGTAATTAAGGTCGGAATATTCGCGTAAAATCAATACGACACGTAAGTTCTCAGGCAGTTTTGCCAGCGCCTGTTTTGTCCGGTCAACAGCATCTGCCTTGAGCAGTTCCGTCTCACCGGAGTCAATTTTCCGGGTGTCCTCGCGAAGCGCTTTTTCATACGCCTTGCGTTCCCTCATTTTTCTTTTTGCATAATTGAGAGAGGCATTCTTTACGACTCTGATAAGCCAGTATTTGGCATCATCCATTGAAGGAAAAACCATTTCCTTTTCATTCATCTTGATGAGCGAATCGTGAACAATGTCTTCAGCAGCTTCTTCGTCATTGACTATCCTGTAGGAAACCTTGAACAGAAGCTGCATGACTTCGTTATATATGCGTCTGAAATCAGCTGGATCTGCCGCGTTTACAGGCTGCGGAACCTTATGAAGCTGATTACTCTCTTTTAACAACTGTCTCTCCAGAATGGTTACAAGATTCAGGCTTTTTTTATGCCTGCTCTTTCTTCCAGGTGGTTCCCTGAGGAGTATCTACAAGGACAATTCCCTTTTCCTTCAGAATATTCCTGATCTCATCGGCCCGTGCCCAGTTCTTGTTCTTCTTTGCTTCGTTTCTTTCTGCAACAAGGGCATCAATCTCGCTGTCGCCCGTGCCTCCTGATGCAGGTGCTGCCTGTGCCTCTTTATTGAGCGCGGCGGCACTTTCAATCAGGTTGAAGCCAAGTACAAAATCCATTGCAGCTATGATGCGGATCTTTTCTTCTGCCGGTACTGCAGCATCCTTAATGGTAACCTGCAGTTCAGAAAGAGCCTTCGGTGTTGAAAGGTCATCTTCAATGGCAGCCTGGAACTTGTCGAGATGTGCTTTTGCAGCATCTGACCAGCCTTTTCCTGCAAGTTCGCCTGCAAGACCGGTTACCTTCTCAGGTTTCTTTCCGTCTGTGTAACCACATTCAGTAAGGATTGCCGCAACACGCTTTACCAGTGCCTTGCGTGAATTCTTTGCAGAATCCATGGCATCCCATGAGAATGCAATCTGGCTTCTGTAATGACCACCCAGCAGGAAGAAACGATAGTCCAGTGCATCGTAGCCTTTATCTATTAACACCTGAAGTGTCAAAAAGTCACCGGAAGATTTAGACATTTTTCCAGTTTCTGCTTTTCCATCTGCTCCCTTTGGCTTTGCGACAACGAGGAATTCGTTGTGCAGCCAGTAATTAACCCACTTTTTACCTGTTGCACCCTCTGACTGTGCAATCTCGTTCGTGTGATGAATCGGGATATGGTCAATGCCGCCTGTGTGGATGTCGAAGTGCTCGCCAAGGTACTTCATGCTCATTGCAGAGCATTCAATATGCCATCCCGGATATCCGCGTCCCCATGGTGAATCCCAGGTGAGTGCCTGATCCTCAAACTTTGACTTGGTGAACCAGAGGACGAAGTCGTATGGATTGCGTTTGTTTTCGTCAACTACTACGACGTCACGCTTTCCTGCTCCTGCCTTCAGTTCATCCAGGTTCAGGTTTGCAAGTTTTCCGTAATCCGGATATGTCGTAACGTCATAGTACAGGTTTCCGCCTGCCATGTACGTGTGGCCGTTTGCCTCAATCCGCTTGATGAGGTCAATCATTTCCTGAACGTGCTCTGTTGCCTTGCAGACAACATCCGGGCGGCGGATGTTCAGGCGGTCAATATCGTTGTAGAACGCCTTTGTGTAAAAGTCAGCAATCTCAAGAACTGACTGTCCGCGTTCCTTTGCAGTTTTCAGCATCTTGTCGTCACCGTCGTCAGCATCACCGGAAAGGTGGCCGATGTCGGTAATGTTCATGACGTGCTTGATGTCGTAACCCAGGTAGCGCAGTGTCCTGTCGAGTGTATCAAGGAATACGTATGCGCGCAGATTTCCGATATGTGCATAGTTGTAAACTGTTGGTCCGCATCCGTAAAAGCCACAGTAGCCATCGGTGATAGGCTTGAATTCTTCAAGCTTGCGTCCCATTGTGTTATACAGTCTTAATGCCATTTGAAACCTCCGTACATCAGCAGAATCATGGAAATTCTTACTTCCTTGCTATATACTGATTATGTATGGTTAATCTAAGAAAAATAGCAGAAAAATTCAATATGTTGCCGGGATTTAAGGGCAGTGTGACATACGATGAACCGATGTCCCTTCATACCACGTTCAAGATTGGCGGCCCCGCAACTGTATTCATAGAACCTTATACGGCAGAGGGCCTTGAGCTTATCTGCAAGACACTTGAAAAAGAGGATGCACCGTTTTTCATCATAGGTGCCGGCTCAAATCTTGTCGTTTCTGACAGCGGCCTTGACTGCGTGGTTATATCTACCCAGAAGATTTCCTTCATTGAAGAACAGAAAGATGCCGATACTGACAGCAAGGAAGACTCTTTCCTGATTCATTGCGGTGCTGGCATCTCAATGGATGACGCCGCAAAATGGTGCGCGGGGAAGGGGCTTTCGGGGCTGGAAGCCTTTGCGGGCTTGCCGGGAACTGCCGGTGGTGCACTTTTCATGAATGCGCGCTGCTATGGCGTTTCTGTAAGTGACGTGCTTGTTTCAGCTGAATATCTTGACTGCAATGCCGGATATGATCTGAAAAAATACGTCTTTTCTGCAGAAGAATGGGATTACAAGAAATCTCCGTTTCAGGACAGCTCCAAGGTAATTGTGTCCGCTGATTTCCGGGTGAAGGCTGGAAATGCAGGTGAGATTGAAGCCGAATGCAATGAGCACATTCAGGACAGGGAAAAGAAAGGTCATTTCTCATATCCGTCTGCCGGCAGTGTGTTTAAGAATAACAGGTCATTCGGCAAACCAAGCGGTCAGATAGTTGATGAAGCGGGATTGCGAGGATTGCAGATAGGTGGCGCTCAGATTGCTCCCTGGCATGGCAATTTCATCATCAACACCGGCAGCGCAACAGCAGATGATGTCCGTCAGCTTGTGGATTACGTCATATCTGCCGTAAAGGCAAAAACCGGATTTACGCTTGAGTCTGAAATCATCTTTGTCTGATGCAATAATGATTTCAGGTATGAAAGTTTAACTTGATTTTTTGGCGGATGGCTTTTATACTTTTATTTGGTGGTGATGGGCTTTGCTTCAGTTAACAATTGCTAATTTCAGAAAAGGTTCCTATGTTCTCGTTGAAGGCCGTGCAGAAAGCAACCGCTTCTACATTATCCAGAGCGGTCATGTAATGTGCTTCAAGGAGAGTGATCCGGGTCAGAAGACAATGCTTGGACCTGGAGACTTCGTAGGCGTAATTGCCTGTATGTCAGGTCATATTGAGTACGAGAATGCCGTCGCAGTAACTGACGTCGTTGCAATTGCAGTCCGCAAGGAACAGTATCCTGAACTTATTGAGAAGAATACCCCTGTTGCCATGAAGATTATCCGCACATTCGCAACAAGAATGCGCGAGGTCAACGATTCACTCACCCGCCTTACCCTGAAGAGCGCAACAGTTCAGTCACCGGAACAGCTCTTTACCAACGCAAAATATTACGAATCAAATGCAAAGATAAATCTTGCACTGTATGCATATTATCAGTACCTGAAGGTCGTTCCGACGGGAGAGAATGCTGAATATGCAAAAAAGCGCATCGCCGTATTCTCAAAGAAGGGAATGCCTCCGTATCTTGAGACTTCAGCAGAACCAGTCCGCATGTACTCAAAGGACAACATGATTTTCTCTGAGTGTCAGAGCGGAAATGATATGTTCATCATCCAGAGCGGCCAGATCAAGATTACCAAGGTTGTTGAAGGCAACGAAGTAACGCTCGCCATCCTCAAGAAAGGTGATTTCTTCGGTGAAATGGCACTGCTTGAAAACAAGCCGCGCTCAGCAAATGCAATCTGCTTTGAAGACTGTACGCTCATGGTCGTCAACAGACAGAACTTCAACCAGATGGTTACGACACAGCCTCAGATGATAGCACGTCTTACCCACACGCTTGCAGAACGCCTGTGGTCAATGTCACGCCAGCTTGAGAATGCAAAGATTCAGGAACCTGAACACAAGATGATTGATATGCTTGCCCTTCAGCTTGAGAAGCAGAAGTTTGCCTGTGTCCGTGGTTCCAACTACAAGTTTGATTTCAATCAGTATGAACTTCTCAATATGTGCGGTATTCCTCAGGAATTACAGGCTATCGCCATCAACCAGTTCCTGAAGGATCCGCTGGTACGCATTCAGGACAACAAGATTTTTGCACCTGATTGCGAAGAACTGTCAAAGACAGCAGCTTTCTACAGAAAGCAGCGCTCCCGCTAGCAGTTTTCAGGACTGAGATGAAAAAAGTTTTCCTTATTGCCATTTTCCTCTGTTCCGCATTTTTTGCCTTTTCTCAATCTTCATTACCGTCAGGCTATCGCGGCATCAATCTCGGCATGACGCTTGAGCAGGTGAAATCAGCCCTGCTTCGTGATGCAGAGTTCGGCTACCGTGGCGAACGTGACGTTTCAATGTTGCCAGGTGGAGACAGAAACCTCATTGAAACAAAAGGTTCCGGCTATCTTGCTGACTGCTGGTTCCAGTTTACTGACGGCAAACTCTATACAATCAGCATCAACATCAATACCGATAAAATGGATTATTACTCAGTGTTCAGCACCCTGTGTGATAAGTATGGTAATCCGGATGACCTTACTCCCGAGTACTGTACCTGGAATGGTTCTTCTGTAATCATGTCGCTTGAAAAGCCACTGTGCATCAAATACATTGATGTCCAGCTCTCCGGGGCTCTTGAAGATAAAGCTCAGACAGAAGCTGCTTCTGAAGAAGTTGCGCGTAAGGATTTCCTGAACAGTTTATGAAACGAAATACATTCCTTTTTCTGGTAGTTTTCTTCTGCTTTCTGTTCATTTCATGCGGACGGACAAATGCGCTGCCGGTAAAAACTCTTGAAATCAAACTTCAGAACGGTACTTCCGTGACGGTAGAGGCTGAAATAGCCGACACTGAAGAAACGAGAAACCACGGTTTTATGGAGCGTGAGACTATTCCGGACGGAACAGGCATGCTGTTTGTGTTCCAGAAAGACCAGCGCCTTTCCTTCTGGATGAAGAATACGCCCCATCCGCTTTCAATTGCGTTTATAGATTCTCATGGAAAAATACGTGACATTTTCGACATGAAACCCTACAGCGTTGCTTCTACCATAAGCAGTGTTTCATGCAGATATGCGCTTGAGGTGCCTCAGGGCTGGTTTGAAAAAGCAGGCGTCACTGTCGGTGACACTATTCCATGTCTTCCAGAGCAGTTTTAACAATCTGATCGTCAGGATCAAACTCAAGAACAGCAGTAAAATACTGGCGTGCCGTGCTGATGTCACCTTCTTTCAGTGCGAGGAAACCTAAGTTTGACATAATCTTCGTGTTCTCTGGTTCAAGCTGCAGTGCCTGTGTCAGGTTCTTGCGGCTTTCCTCAAACAGATTCAGCTCCATGCAGCAGATTGCCAGTTCATTGTAGGTGTCGCAGTTATTGCCGCCCAGGTGAATTGCTTCTTCGAAAGCAGATTTTGCATCATCATAGCGTTCAAGCCGGCGAAGTGCCCAGCCGAGCATGAACCAGGCGTTCCAGACTTCAGGATTCTTTTCAAGGAACTCACGGATTGCTTCCATTCCCTTTTCTTCCTGACCCATTGAAATGAAGTCAAATGCAGACTTGAAAAGTTCATCATCAAGATTGCGGCTGGTAATATCCTCAACGACCTTCTTTGCGCGGTTCCGCTTGTATTTGCCGTTTTCACCGAGTTCTTCTTCTGTAAGATCTGCGGTAAGCGTCAGGAACGTTTCAAAGCATTCCTTTCCACGTGAGAAATTCCTGAGACGCAGGAAGAAGAACGCTGCGTTAAAGAACGCGTCAGGAATTGCGGGTTCTGCAGCCATTGCTGTCTTGTAAAAGTTCAGGGCAGATTCATCGTAGGCGTCGGCATCATCATTCAGACCGGAATTCCTGTAAGATTCTGCGCGCTGGTCGTAGAACAGTGCCGTATTCAGTACGGTTGCCATATCCTCTGGATCAAGTCCGCGCAGTGCCATGAAGATTTCTTCGGCGATGTCCCAGTCTTCGTTACGTGCCTTCAGGATTGCAGCTTCTGTCAGTTCCTTCTTCAGGTCAGGACGTGCTTCTGAAATGACGCTCCTGTAGTACTGGATGTTTTTGTTGTCTTTATCATATGCCAGGACAGTGAGAATTCCGGCGAGAATCATCTCCTGGGTAAGTTCTGAAATGTCAAAAGATTTCTTGTCGGCAATTTCGCCGTTCTTTACCGGCAGCTGAACCGGAAGCGGAATAGTCGTGTCGATGTGCATGGCATTCTTAGAAAGAGAAAAGCCTTCAGGGAGATTGATGTAGACAATAGTATCCAGGGGATTTGATTGAGCCATGATATGTACTTCCTTAAGTAAGTCTTATTTATTAAAAGTGTTTGGCATGAGGCCTTTCTGAGCAAATGCCAGGGCTGCCTTTGCCTTTTCATGAGCCTGATCTGCAAGCTGCATCTGGGGAACCGGCTTGGCTGGCTGTTGCGGTGCAAAGTCGAGCTGCTTCATTCTCAGAGATGACAGGTAATTGTTGATATGCATTTTGTATGCGATTGGAACAGTTGCTTCATCAAACCTGATTGAGATGGCAACAAGTTCTTTTCTGCCTTCGACCTGATCTGCACCGACGACGGTACCTTTGACGTCGACAATTTCCTGTGTATCATCAAACGCGAAACGAAGAACGGCGATTTTATCTTTTACGAACTGTGCAAGTCCGAGCAGAATGACTTTTGCTCCGGAGAATGACAGGTCGCGGATGACACAGTTACGCGGAACATTCTGAATGAATACGACCGTTTCATCTTTCAGAAGGGAAAGTCTGCGCTTTGAATCTTCTGACATGACAATACGCTCTTCGCGGCGGCGTACTGCATTTGCATTTGCTTCAAGGACACGGCCGATTGTCTCAATCAAATCGTCCGGCGGACGCTGGGCAAACTCAATGGTAATGACTGAAAGGTCACTTGATGACATGTAAGGGGTAACACTCTGTACACGACCGGAAACGAAGAAACAGAGCTTGTCGCCTTCCGGTTGATTGAAACAGAAACGGAGCTGGGCAGAAACGCCAATCTCATGAAGATGCTGGTAGGCACCGCTCTTATTACCGATGATGATTCTTGTCATCATGAGTGAGGTTGAGTTTATGATGCAGGGCCACTGAGACCCTGCGCATTTGATATAAATCTGCCTTGGATCAATATTCAGCGTGCGGATTACTTCTTTTGTGAAGGTGATTTCTGTATCTCTGAAGCAATCGTAGTAATTTGCAATTTGCTGACTGGTAGCTGTGCCCATACGTAATAAGATAGTTTATTATCTCTCATAAGTCAATAAATGATGAGGGATAGAATCATGAGAAACGCTGTGGAGGAGTTACAACCCACAAGGCTTTGAGGGCAATGTCACCCCGGTTGAGCAGCGTGTGTGGAGAAGATGCAGAGAACGAGATGCTGTCACCTTCATCAAGGTCGTACGTAGTAGATTCATACTGCAGACGTGCCTTTCCTTCGATGATGTAACCGAACTCACGGCCGAGGTGTCCGTAAGAGCCCCTGTGTGTCTGCTCACCGGCAGGAATAGTGATGAGATATGATTCCATGGCATGTTCGCCATCAGATTCTACCGGCTTTGCAAGTTCTTCGTACCAGACTTCATCTTCCTGTGTCTTGCGCCGTTCTTCTGAGCGGATAACCTTTACAGGCCTGTCACGGCGGTATTCTTCAAACAGGAATTCCAGGTTGATGTCGAGTACATCTGCAAGGGTGAGCAATGTGTCGATTGCGGGAGAAACTCTGTTGCGTTCAATCTGAGAGACGAGACTTTCGCTGACGCCTGCCTGCTGGGCAACGACTTTGAGTGTGTAACCTTTACGTTCGCGTACGGATCTGAGTTTTTCACCAAAACGGTAAGGAATCTGTTTATCTTGCGAAGACGTCATTGTATTGCTTCTCCTTATTGCTTTCCAGAATGAACTGCATATAGTGGTCTTCAAGCGTGTGATGAGGACCGGGAAGATTCATGCGCAGGCGTGCTTTTGCGTTATCCCTGCGGATTGAATAATTCAGGTACAGTGAACGCGGGTCTGATTTGTCATCATCCGGGGTTTCTGGAGTAATGCCGAGCAGTGATGCAACTTCCTGACGTCCGACTGCATGAATGCCTTTGTCTTTCAGTATTTTTTTCACGCGCTGAATGTCTTCGTAGGTAAGACCGAACAGGAATTCTTCAAGGGCCATGGCAATTTCGGAAACTCCCGCTTTCTGTGAAATGAAATCAATCCATGCGTTATCCATTTCCATGGACAGCATGAGCAGTTCGCTTGTTCCGACCATTGTACCGAATACAGGAGCAATTTTACGGCGTGCCTGCCATACGGCGCTAAGAACAGGAGCCATGTCTGCAACGTTCTGGTCGCTTCTGTGCTCCCACAGGATGATGAGTGCGTTGGCAATCTGCTGGCGCAGGTCAACTGAAATGTCGGTATTGTCAAGGAGACTGAGGTACACATCTTCGGCCATGACGGTGAACATGAGCGTTAGTGTGGTGTTCTTGTACTCCTGAATTTCATGACGCGGGAAGTCATACTTTAAGGAAAGGCCTGCCATCGACATGAACAGATGGAATTTAGCCACAAGGAAACCCTTTCCGAGCAGTGCTTTTGTCGGTATATGGAGTGTCTTGTCATTACCGTGCTGGGCAAGCAGGCCTTCAAGCAGCGTGTTGCGGTTGCGGTTTTCAAAAAGAGGTTCCTGCCGTTCCAGGAGTGAAGGGAAGTGGGCAATGTTACGTGTAAGACGTTCCAGGTCAGCGACACGGTCAGCCATGATGTTCATCTTTTCAGGTGAGACTTCTGTGAGACGGTCGAACATGATGTTTACGAGGATGCGTTCTTTTTCAGTAAGAACTACAAGGTCTGTGGAACTCTCATCATGAGAGAGTTCGGCTTCATCGTAGAATTCAGAGAGGTCAACAGATGTAAATTCAATTTCTTCAGATGGCATACCAAACCCAATAACCACTAATCTTAAGTATTATTAAAGAAATTGTATCATAACTTCAGAAAAAAGACTATGGATACTCGTGCAAAAAATACCGATACATGGAGTATGACGTCAAAAAAGTTCTGGAGAAAGTGTATCACGCTGGCAGTCGTGTTGATGTTCAATGCAGTACTGTTCGCCGCTGATCTTTACGTTGAAGTGTCTGATATCCGCCTGGTACAGGCCGAAGAGGGCGGATATCATCTGTATATCCGCAAGAAACCGGATATCAATTCAATCATGCTTACTGAAACTACAAAGGATCCTGAGGGAAAGGAATCTAATTATGCATACCGCGCCGAGTCATGGAACCCCATAAATGGCGATGAGAAGCGCATTCTGAACGGCGAATTCCTTGTCTCTGAATACGGTAAGTACGGCCTGATGGATTCAACGCCAGAGGATGATGAAGTTTTTGGCAGTGCATTTCACATATATATTCCTGAAAAACTTGTGTATGGCTATCCGTGGGCACGCAACGGTGAGATAACCATTTCAAAAGGCACGTTCATCAATATCCGCGCGTTTGAAAAAGAGTACGGGGACTATGCGGGGGCGTTTGCTGACAATCCGTTCATGTTTGATTTCAAGACGACGCGCATCCCGCTACCAGAACCTGAGCCTGAGCCGGAACCTGAACCTGAAGTAATTCTGACGGATGATTATAGTCCTGAAGCTGCTGCTGCATTCTCTGAAATTGCTGAAAACCTGACATATTCAAAAGGTCCTGAGACAATTATTGCAGATATCATGGACGCTTTTGACAAACTCGATACGGAAGATATCATTGATGTGGTTTTCTGCATTGATGCAACGGGCAGTATGCTTGATGATATTGATCAGCTTCGTAAGGAACTGGTCCCGAACATGGTGGAAAAACTGTCGAAGTGTCCTGATGTCCGTTACGGTCTGCTTCTGTACCGCGACTACGTTGACAGCTTCCGTTACCGCGGACTGCCGCTCAAGTATTTCCCTTTTACACGTGACACCACTGAGTTTCTTAAGAATCTGAACTCATTCAAGATAATCGGTATTGAAGGCGGCGATATTCCTGAAGCCGTCTACGAGGCCCTTTATGGTGCGATAGAGTTCTACGACTGGCGTCCTGAGGCCCAGCGGCAGGTAATCCTGATTGGAGACGCGGAACCGCATCCGAAGCCACGTGGCACGACGATTGTCTGTACGAAGGAACTTATCGACAAGCTGTCTGCAGAAAAGGACGTGAAGATAGACGCCATCATCACACCGGATGATAAGGCTGCAAGACGTAAAAAGTAATTATTCGCATTTTGCGAGATCGATTTTTGCGAGTTTCAGGTACTCTGGCAGTGCTGCCGCAATTTCAGGATCGTCATAGCAGCCGACTATTTCTTCGAGCAGCGGACGTGCTGTTTTGTAATCCTTGTCCTTTACATACATGTGGGCAATTTCGAATTTAGCAACGATATATGCTGAAGGGTCAGTACTGAAGCGCTCAATAATGAGTTCGTAGTAGAACTTCGCGGCGGCATCGTTTCCTTCGTCGTAACTGTCCTGTGCGAGCTGGATAAGGTCAGCTTTTGTCAGGTCTTCAGGTGCTTCTGTCGGAACGGACTGGCAGGATGCAAAAAGAAGGATGGCAGCTGCAAGCAGAAGAATCAGAGTTGTCTTTGTTAATGATATATGTTTCATTGTGTAATTCCTTTTCAATGATGTAACAATACCATAAACGATATAGGTGCGACAAGGTTACAGCCAGACGCCCCTTTGAGTCTTTCTTTTTTTTGCAAAAATATACAAATCTCTTGCATTGTGGTGTTATTTTCTGTATAATTAATGTATATTTATTTACACGGAGTGTATTAATATGCAATTTATTGACGGCGGAGTTACCGCTCCAAAAGGCTTTTATGCAAACGGCATGCTTTGCGGCATAAAGGCAGGACGCACCAAGGAAGATACAGCGCTCATCGTTTCAGAAAAGCCCTGTACCGCAGCCGGAGTTTTTACCCAGAACAAGGTTAAGGCAGAACCGGTCAAGCTTTCAAAAATGCGTGTAAGCCGTCATCGCGCACAGGCAGTTATTGCCAACTCCGGAAACGCCAACGCCTGTACGGGTGACCAGGGCGCAAATGTCGCTGTCCGCATGACGCACGCGGCGGCCACTGCTCTTTCAAATGCAGGCGGCCTTGCTCAAGGAGACGCTGAGTGGGGCAAGATTGACGAGGATGACGTTCTCGTCTGCTCAACTGGTGTCATCGGCCAGCAGCTCCCGGTTGAAGTTATTGAAGAGAACATAGATGAGCTTGTTAAGGGGCTTTCAAAAGAGGGCCACGAAAAAGCCCGCCGCGCAATCATGACGACAGACACCCGCTTTAAGGAAGTCGCCGTTGAGTTTGAGCTTGGCGGAAAGCCTGTCCGGCTTGGAACAATGGCAAAGGGCTCTGGAATGATTCACATCAACCTGGGAACGATGCTCGGCTTCATTACGACAGACTGCGCCATCAGTGGGGAAATGCTCGAGGCGGCTTTGCGCGAAAGCATTGCCGGTACCTACAACTGCGTTTCTGTTGACGGGGATACAAGCACCAACGACACGCTGCTCGTGCTCGCGAACGGCATGGCAGGCAATGCGGAAATTACGGCGAAGGGCGCTGACTACGACGCGTTCCTTGCCGCGCTCAATATGCTTAACACCATGATGGCAAAGAAAATCGCCGCTGACGGTGAAGGCGCAAGTCATCTGCTTGAATGCAACGTCACCGGCGCTGTTGATGTAGACACTGCAAGAAAGCTTGCGAAGTCAGTCATTTCATCAAGCCTGGTAAAGGCGGCTTTCTTCGGAAAAGACGCAAACTGGGGACGCATTCTGTGCGCGCTCGGTTACAGTGGCGAGTTCTTCACGCCTGAAAAGTGCTCCGTCTCATTCAAGAGCGGCTCAGCACTGACAGAAGAAGAGCGCGCGTCTTACTCAGAAGCTGGCCGCGGTTCTGAGGCTGCTGATGGCGGAAAGAGCGCTGGCGGTTACATCAAGGTGTTTGACCACGGCGTTCCGCTCGACTTTGACGAGGACCTGGCGAAAATCGTCCTGACAGAGGGTGCCGTCCAGATTCTGGTTGAGCTTGAGGATGGCGGCGCGGCCGGAACTGCATGGGGCTGCGACCTGACATACGAATACGTAAAGATTAACGGAGACTATAGAACATGAAAGAAGAAAATACATTGGACAGCGAGACCTGGTCAGAAGTTCTGGTACAGGCGCTCCCGTACTTCAAGCGCTGGGTAGGCAAGACTGTCGTCGTAAAATACGGCGGAAACGCCATGCTCAATGAAGATCTGAAAAAAGCCGTCATGGAAGATATTGTGCTCTTGAACACGATTGGCATTCATGTCGTTCTGGTGCATGGCGGTGGTCCTGAGATTAACGCCATGCTCGAGCGCGTCGGCAAGGAAAGCAAGTTCATCAACGGACTGCG
>JAZUFS010000352.1:0-9008 GCA_045640805.1 Treponemataceae bacterium | reverse complement strand
CGCTACAGTTGCAAAGAATATCCTTGACATGAAGGAAGCTATCAAAACATACTTTGACCCGCGTTCTCCTGATTTTGACATGACTGTCTACTATATCCGCCTGATTAAGAAGCTGCTTGATAAGTCAGCAACAGGCTACCGCGATAAATACGAACTTTCTTCAAAGCGTCTTGACGACATGCGCCTTGGAATCCAGTATCTTCTTGCCCTGCGCCGTCTGGCAATCCAGATGAACGAAAAAGATGAGGCAGAAGAACTTAAGAAGAAGATTACAGTCTGGAAAACCAAAATGGACAAGGACCAGCAGGCTGGCGTTTCAAGATAGTATTTTTATCCCTAAAATCGGTTAAATTCAGTTTCCTTTTTTCTCCTTTAATTGTATACTCTGAGTACTAGGACACGAGAGGTGTCAATCTTATTTGGAGGCTTCTAGATGAAGAAACTCGCACTTGTACTTATGGTACTTGTACTTGCCTGTGGTGTTGTTTTCGCAGGTGGAAAGAAAGATTCCGCAGCAGAGGGAATCACATGCAAACTTCTTACAGACGCAACTGGTATTGATGATAAGTCATTCAATGCTGCTGCATGGCGTGGAATTGTTGAGTTCTACGGTGATACTGTAGAAAATCCGTCAAAGCGTGGAACTCTGTATGATGTAATTACAGCTGCCAACTCAGATATGTACATTCCTAACCTTAAGAATGCTGCTGATGAAGGCAACGACCTCATCATCGTAACTGGTTTCACATGGGCTGATGCACTTGCAGAAGTTGCACCTCAGTATCCTGACCAGAAGTTCATGATTGTTGACGTTAACTACGTCTGCCAGCCAAACGTACGTGAGTATATGTATCAGGAAGAGCAGGGTTCATACCTTGTTGGTCTTGCTGCAGCACTCCAGGCAAAGGCTGACGGCATTGCAAATCCTAAGTTCGGATTCATCGGCGGTATCGCATCTTCAACAATCACAAAGTTTGAGGTTGGTTACATCCAGGGTCTTAAGAGCGTATTCCCTGATGCAGAAGTTGTTGACTACTATGCAAACGACTGGGGTGCACCAGAGAAGGCTAAACTCCAGGCAAAGAACTGGTACGATTCAGGTGTATACTGCATCTTCTCAGCTGCTGGTGGTACAGGAAACGGAACAATCGCTCAGGCTAAGGAATACCGCATGGCTGGCAAGAACGTATGGGCTATCGGTGTAGACTCAGATCAGTATGAAGATGGTATTTACGAAGCTGGAAAGTCAGCTGTTCTTACTTCAATGCTCAAGGTTGTTGAGAACTCAACACTCGATGCACTGAACAAGATCAAGGCTGGCACATTCACAGCTGGTGAAGTTGTCATGTCAATGTCAGATGGCGGTGTCGGCTATTCAAAGGCTAACGCAGAGCTCAAGGCTGACGTTGTAAAGGCTGTTGATAAGGCAGCTAAAGACATCGTATCTGGAAAGATCAAAGTAATCCCAACATACAAGGATGCCCTTGCTGCAGGTGTTGTACCAGCAGGCCTTGGCGCTCTTGATGACTAATCTGAGATAGAATACTGGATTTTTACCGACGCCCCTTACTGTTAAGGGGCGTCTTTTTTGTGGGTTAAAAATGGGCGAATATGCAATTCAGATGCTTGGCATAACAAAGGCCTTCCCGGGAATAATTGCCAACGACAATATAACCTTAGAGGTTAAGAAAAACGAAGTTCATGCTCTTCTTGGTGAGAATGGAGCCGGAAAAAGTACGCTTATGTCGATTCTTTTCGGTGCCTATAATGCTGATAGCGGAAAGATTCTCATTAACGGAAATGAGGTGAACATAAAGAATCCTAATGTAGCCACTGAGCTTAAAATCGGAATGGTTCACCAGCATTTCAAGCTCGTTCATAACTATACGGTTACAGAGAACATCGTTCTTGGAAGGGAACCCCGCAATGCGTTCGGAATTCTGAAACTGAAGGACGCTGAGGAAAAAGTCGCTGCTTTGAGTAAGCAGTACGGTCTTTCTGTAGACCCTAAAGCTAAAATTGAAGATATTACGGTTGGTCAGCAGCAGCGCGTCGAGATTTTGAAGACGCTGTATTCTGATTCGGAAATCATCATTTTTGATGAACCGACTGCAGTTCTGACTCCGCAGGAAATAGATGAACTTATGGAAATCATCCGTAAGCTCAAGAAAGAAGGAAAGACAATCCTTCTCATTACCCATAAGCTCAAGGAGATTAAGGCAGTCGCAGACCGCTGCAGTGTCCTCCGAAAGGGTAAGTATATCGGTACGGTCGACGTAGACAAAGTTTCTGAACAGGAACTTGCTGACATGATGGTCGGTCGTGCCGTTAAGTTTGAGATTGAAAAGGGACCAGCTGCTCCGGGCGATGTCATGCTGAGTGTCAGGAACCTGAATGTAAAGGATGCAAACGGCATTCAGAAAATTCACGATCTTTCAATTGACGTGCGTGCAGGAGAAATTGTCGGTATTGCGGGCGTCGACGGAAACGGTCAGTCAGAACTGCTGCAGGGACTGTGCGGCTTGCTTCCGGTTGAAAGCGGAGAAATCATCCTTGACGGTGAAGACATTACGAAGATGACAATCCGTCAGCGCATTGAAAAAGGATTGGGCCATATCCCTGAAGACAGACAGAAGCATGGTATCGTCGGTGAGTTTACACTGAGTGAGAATGTTGCCCTGAAAGATTATTATACGGACCGTTATGTCGGAAAGTATGGCATGCTCAATGCTGCCGAAATGGATACTGTCGCAGATGAGCTGATTGAGCAGTTCGACGTACGTGCCGGTCAGGGCCATGCTACAACTGCAGGTTCCCTTTCGGGAGGAAATCAGCAGAAGGTAATTGTTGCACGCGAAATAAGCCTTTCGCCGAAAGTGCTCATGGTAGCACAGCCGACACGCGGACTTGATGTCGGTGCAATTGAATATATCCGCAAGAGGATAATTGGTGAACGCGATAAGGGAAGGGCAATACTGCTCGTGTCGTTTGAGCTTGATGAAATCATGAATCTGTGCGACAGAATCGCCACTATAAGTAAAGGCCAGATTGTCGGTATCTTCAATGAAGGCGAGGTCACAGAGCGCGACATCGGTTTGATGATGGCTTCAAGTGAGCATAAGGAGTAACTGATGGAAAAAGAAATGAAAAAGAAAAAGCCATTCATTGACTGGTTCCTTTCGAGCAACGGTGCAATCTCCATTGGTGTAATCCTTCTGGGATTCCTTGTTGGAACGATTCTGCTCGTCATTGTTGGAAGAAATCCGGGCGGCCTGTACAAGGCAATGCTCGATTCGCTTATTGGCGTAAAGAACAAGAAAGGCATCTGGAACTTCAGAAACGTCGGTGAAAGTATCGCCTACACAGTTCCTTTCGTTCTGTGCGGTCTTTCCATGGCATTTGCCGCCCGTGTCGGTCTGTTCAATATTGGTGCTGAAGGTCAGTACATTATGGGACTTGCTACCGCGCAGATTGTTGCCGTATGTATTCCGCCATTCCCTGGACAGTGGCTTGTCTGCCTGATTGTTGCAACTGTTGTCGGTGCAATCTGGGGTGGAATAGTCGGTATACTGAAGGCAAAATACCAGGTAAGTGAGGTCGTTGCGACAATCATGCTGAATTATATCGGTCTGTATCTTGCACGCCTTCTGTGTCTGGCATGTCCTGACGCGACAACGTTCAACATTGGAACCAATCTTCCTAAGACAGCACTGCTCGCGAAGTTCCTCATTACAAACTCAAATATGAACATCGGCCTGTTCTTCATGGCGATTTCAGTCTTCATCTTCTGGTATATCATGGAGAAGACGTCACTTGGATTCGGTATGCGTGCGACCGGTTTCAATAAAGAAGCTGCACGCTGTTCCGGTATTCCTGTTGTAAAGGCAATCGCACTCAGTATGGCAATTTCCGGCGCGTTTGCAGGTCTTGCCGGTGGCATCGTTCTTCTTGGCGGTGCATATCCAAAGGGACACGTCGTAAGTACAATGCACAACTACGGTTTCAACGGAATTGCGGTCGCTCTCGTCGGTAATAACACGGCAATCGGAACTCTGCTGGCGGGCTTCCTGTTCGGCGTACTGAAACAGGCACAGAGTATCATGCAGAGTTACAACATTCCAAAGGAAATCACCTTTATCATTCAGGGACTTATCGTTGTATTCATTGCACTCCGCTCAGGACTTGAACTTGTACGTCAGTACAGGGAAAAGATGAAGATTCAGAAGGAGGTACTGAACAAATGATGTTTATCAACATGATTCCAACCGTCCTCATGATGGTTGCTCCTATTCTGATTGCTGCCATCGGCGGTATGGTCTGTGAGCGCTCCGGCGTCGTAAATATTGCAATTGAAGGCCTTATGGGTATTGGTGCGTGTGCATGTGCTTCATGTCATTACCTCATGGAGGCAGCAGGATGTGGCCGTTACAGTATCTGGGTTGCGCTTCTTCTCGGATGTGTCATTTCAACGCTGTTCTCGCTGATTCATGCATTTGCCGCAATCGATCTGAAGGCTGACCAGACAATTTCAGGTACCGGTATCAACCTGCTTGCTGACGGTATCACCATTTTTGCATCTCAGATTCTGTTCAAGGCTGACCGCACAAAGGAATACCGCATCGGAATGCTTACCGACAAAATCGGTATGTACCCGACTGTCTACATTGCAATTATTGTTGTCGTAGTGGCATGGTTTGTCCTGTATAAAACGCCGTTTGGCATGCATCTGCGCGCATGTGGTGAACACCCGAGTGCGGCAGACAGCGTCGGCATTAATGTCCGGGGCATACGCTACACGGGAGTCGCTGTGTCTGGATTCCTTTCCGGACTCGCCGGCGGATGTATCGTTCTTACGCAGACAATTCAGTATACGTCAAACACCATCAACGGACGAGGATTCATTGCAATCGCCGCCGTCGCATTTGGCCGCTGGACACCGCTTGGTGTTACGGGAGCCGCACTCCTGTTCGGAGCTTCTTCCGCAATGAGTGTCATTGCCACGAACTTCCAGGCGCTGCGTGTGCTGCCGACTGAGATTTTCAACATATTCCCGTATGTCATTACTCTGCTTGCCCTCATCATCTTCTCGGGACGTGATTACGCTCCGGCAGCAGACGGTAAGCCGTACGTAAAAGGTGCAAGCTGATGCTGACGAAAGCACTCGCCCTTAAACTTTTTGAAGCTTTCTCCATTGAGCGCTGGAATGATCTTATCCGGCCGTGTGAAATGATTGAGATGGATAAAGCCGCCGAACGCATGGTGCTTGCCTACATCATAGGTAAGTACGAAGAAAATGCCGGAAATGAGCTCGACTGGGACTGGATGATTTACGCGTCATTCTTTGACCTCCTCAAGAAAATTGCCCTGTGTGACATAAAATCGCCTGTGCAGCGCATGATTCAGGAGGAATACCCGGCCGAGTACAAGAAGCTTGAGAAATGGGTGCTTTCGCAGTACAAAGACCTTTTGGACAAGGATTTGTTTGCGCGCTTCAAAGATTACCTGGAACACAAGGACATGACCTGTGAAACGGAGGCAGAGACAAAGGCCCGTGTACGTTCATCCCGCATTATGCGCGCCGCACATAAATACAGTGCAATGCGTGAGTTTGAGATGATAAAGGTCGTCAACGAGCCGTTCCGCATCCGTAATATTGAAAAACAGCTGAACGAAGATATTGAGTCTTTCCTTGACCTTCGCGGATTGCAGCTGCTCCTGACAAAACAGCGTCCGTATGAGTTCCTGATGATCATCGAGCAGCTCCGTTTCCAGACAAGATGGAACCAGACGCCGCGTGTCCCGAAAACATCTGTCCTGGGACATTCATATTATGTAGCCGCACTTACCCTCATGCTGAGCCGCCAGGAGGAAGTTGAGTTCTGCAAGAACAGACGCTACAACAACTTCTTCTCGGCGCTGTTCCACGATCTTCCCGAAGCTGTTACCCGTGACATTATTTCCCCGGTAAAACAGGCTACGCACGAGCTGCCTTCCATCGTGAAGAATATTGAGGATGAGATTGTCCGCAAGGAACTTCTGCCACTCATGGAAAACTTCTACAGCGACGAGATGATGTACTTCACGAGTGATGAGTTCGAGAACCGCATCGTCCTGCCTCAGCTTGAGTTTGACGTTCCCGGTAAGAAGGGCAGTGCATCTTCCAAGTACGCATATTCGCTTGAGCACGTTACGTTCGAAGACCTTAATGCCAAGTTCAATGATGAGCGCTACTGTCCTGTGGATGGAAAGCTCGTCCGGTGTGCAGATCATATTGCCGCTTTCATTGAAGCTGACAGCTCCATAAAGCACGGAATTACATCTGTCCATCTTCGTGATGGTCGTGACAATATCAGAAAGAACTACGCAGACAAGGGATCTGTCAACGGATTCACGCCGAGTGAGTTCTTCCCGTTATTTGACTAGAAAAAACTCAAATTCCTTTATTCGCACTGTTTGTAAAGCAGAAATGTGCCGATATTCATAAAGTATGAGTGTCGCAAGAAAAATTTCAGTTTGTGTTATTTTCTTAACAGCAGCTTTTCTCCTTGCTGCAGAAACACATGTCGTCGTTAAAGGAGAAACATTTTATTCAATCAGCCGCTCTTATGGCATAACGGTAGATGAACTTCTTAAGGCAAATAATCTTGAAACTGGTGCCGTCCTTAAAGTCGGCCAGAAACTTACAATCCCTGGTAATGATGTAGAAGAACCGGACACCGATGCTCCTGAAACATATACAGTTGCAAAAGGTGACACGCTGTACAGCATCGCACGCAAGAGTGGCTCAACAGTAGATACTGTACGCGAACTCAATGGATTTACAGACACTACAGTCCTGAAGGTCGGCCAGGTAATAAAACTTCCGGCAGGCAGCATTAAATCAATGACTTCATTGGCGGGAAGTACTGGAACGCAGACGAAAGCAACTGCAACAGCACAGACCGTAACCACAACTACGACAACAATAAGTGCCACGGCATCTGCGGGCGCTTCCATAACACTTTCAACCCAGTCAGATCCACGTTCATACGAAGCAGGCAAGAAAGGCGACACATCTCTTGTCTGGCCGGTAAAGGCAAGTGAAGTAGTCTACATAACGGGTAAAATCAGCGGAGTTGCTTTGACTGCGGCTAAAAACGAAGCAGTGAATGCAATCCACAAGGGTACAGTCATGTATTCAGGTGTGTACCGCGGTTTTGGTAAAGTCGTTTTTGTCCAGGATGAAAAAGGCTATATCTACGTATATGCCGGACTTGATTCAGTAGCAGTATCAAAAGGTGATGACGTGGCATACGGTACCAAGATAGGCGTTACCGGAACCGATGCTCTGAGCGGAAAGGCACAGATAAACCTGATGGTTTACGATAACGGAAAAATCATCGACCCGGCTGTTGCTCCCCGCGGATAAAGACCGGCAGTTATAGCAGAACAGTCTTTCAGTTCGCCGCTGCTTCGGCGTACTTTTCAAGACACTTCAAAAACACTTCTTTACATACTCGTGCATCGTCAGTGGCGCGGTGTGCATTTCCCGGTGGAATGCCGAAGTGCGTTGCAAGTGACTGCAGTTTCCAGCAACCAAGATCGGGGAATGCGGCACGTGAGAACTTTACTGTATCAACTCCGGGAATAAGAGGCGGTGCAAGTCGTTTCATTCCGCAGCGTTCAAATTCTGCATTCATGAAAGTAATGTCAAAGTTACAGTTGTGCGCGACAAGCGTGCTTCCCGCGGCAAATTCCAGGAAAGAAGGTGCAATTTCGGCGAAAGATGGCTGTCCGTAGACCATTTTCGTTGTAATTCCTGTCAGTTCAGTACAGAAACGTGGAATAAGGATGCCGGGATATACGAGTGTGGAAAACTCAGCCATTTCACCGTCTTTGTTGAAGCGGATGGCACCAATTTCTATGATGCGGTCTTCTGACGGTTTGAGTCCTGTCGTTTCAGTGTCAAAGACAGTGAAAACGGCGCCGGCCTGGAAAGCAGACCAGACGCGTTTCAACTGATACAGTTTTTTATCCACTTACTTTGCTGCAGAAAGCAGGTCGTCAATCGTCTGCTTTATAGCCGCGCAAAGCTTGTCGGCTTCCGATTTTGCTGCTTCAAGACCGTTTGCGGCGCTGACCGTACTGTTGATGTAGAACTTGATTTTAGGCTCTGTTCCAGAAGGGCGTGCGCTTACGACAGTACCGCCTTCAAGGAAGAACTGAAGTACGTTGCGCTTTGGCAGTGTAAGAGCAGTCTTTGCATCTGGCTTTGACGGGTCGAAAATGACGCTCTGCTGAACGTCGCGGATCTTCTCGACCTTCTTTCCGCCAAGAACGGTCAGGTTCTTATTGCGAAGGTCCGCCATAATCGCTTTCATTGTGTCAACGCCGGATGCGCCCGGGAAGTTCTTTGAAATGGAAACGTCCTGGAAGTAACCGTATGTCGTGTACAGTTCCTGAAGGCGCTCAAGCAGTGACTTGCCCTTGCTTCTCCAATAAAGGGTCATTTCCGCGCACATTGCAGCGGCAGAAACGCCGTCCTTGTCACGGACTGCTGTCTCTACATTGTAGCCATAGCTTTCCTCGAATCCGAAGATGTAGTTGTGGTCACCTGTCTTTTCGAACGTGGCCATATCGTTTGCAATCCACTTGAAGCCGGTAAGGCATTCTGAAAGGTAGACGCCGTTTGCCTTTGCAATGCGGTCTACCATCGGGGAAGTGACGATTGAGCGGATCATAGCAGGGTTTTCAGGCATCTTGCCGAGTTCCTTGCGGCTGGTGATGATGTAGTCTGTAAGCAGAACACCCATCTGGTTTCCTGTAATCAGGACATACTTGCCGTCTTTTCCAGGAACTGCACTGCCAAAGCGGTCTGCGTCAGGGTCTGTTGCCATGACAACGTCTGCCTTTTCCTTTTCTGCAAGCTCAACAGCCATCTTGAGTGCAGGAGCTTCTTCCGGGTTAGGCTTTTCTACTGTGTGGAAAGTGCCGTCTGGTTCGCGCTGCTCTGGAACGGTGATTACCTT
>JAZUFS010000351.1:0-3612 GCA_045640805.1 Treponemataceae bacterium | reverse complement strand
AAAAAGTTCGGACACGGAGGCGCCCGCGAAAACGCAGGAAGGAAGCAGAAGTTCGGATCTCCTCTGAAGTTTCAGATACGGGTGACTCAGGAAGAAAAAGACTTCCTCACTTACGCCCGGGAAAAACACCTGGACTACGCTGCACTCATGCAGAAATAGCCGGGATATCAGCAAGGAACAGTTTATGGACACGATAATAAACGATAAAGACTTTGAATTACTTCATCAGGATAAATACACATTTCTTGTTTTGGACAGGATTCTCCGGAATACAACTGACCTTATCCTGACTGATCATCAGAACATGATTATCTGTCATTCAAACGCTGCGTATCCGGTATGGATATGGACTAGAAATAATTGTCCTGAGACAGTTAAAGAGGAAGTATGGAAACTCATCTGCAAGCATCGTCCACTCGATAAAGGCTTCAAATTCAACATCAAATATGAACTGGCTGATTACTTCATTGAAAAAGCAGAACAGTCTGGTTTTCATGCTGCAATTTCCATGGGATTATTTGTATACGATTGTCAGTCTGCAGTTAAGCCAGAGAAGCCAGCAGACGGAAAACTGTATTGCTGCACACCCGAAGATATGGAAGAAGCGGTCTCTCTCGTCTCAGCTTTTTATCCTGAAACGGGACAGGAAAAACCTTCATACGAACATTGCCTTGAAGTTGCCCAAAAGCACATTGATGACAAAGCTTTGTTTTTCTGGAAAAATGATGAAGGAATAACAACATCCTGCTGTTACTACAACCGCAACCCGGAACTTTCATCAATAAGCGGTGTATACACTAAGCCTGAATACCGCAGAAAACACTATGCACAACATCTTGTACATGAAGTAACAGAGATAATACAGGCACAGGGATCTACACCCATGCTCTACACAGATGCGGATTATGCTGCATCTAATGCCTGTTATACAAAAATCGGATACACATTACGAGGAAGATTATGTACAGTTGCAGCCACATCCCAAGGATGAAGATTTCTTCAATCGCAGATGCGTGTCTTAGAAAGGCTGTTCTTGAAGGCAGATTCTAGGCATAAAAAAAGACGGCCCGAACAGCCGTCTTTTTTGCTTTTAAAAGCGCGCGGGACACATCCGCTTACATAACCTTGGCGACAATGTCCTTTGCAGCCTTCATGTCGAAGCCTTCGATTGCCTTGAGCTTTGGCATGATGTTCTTGAGGACGCGGTCTGCTTCAGGGATTTCTGCGATTACCTTCTTTGCAGCCTCGATCATTTCAGCTTCAGAGAGCATCTTTGGCAGGAACGGCTCAAGTTCCTTAAGCTCGAGCTCAAGTTCGCTTGTATCGGCGTTGCCTTTCTTGTAGTCCTGGATTGTTGAAAGGAGCTCATTCTTCATTTTCATGGCAGCCTTTGCAAAATCGGCAGGAGTTTCTTCACGGCGCTCATCAATGGTTACATTCTTGACGGCGTTGACCAGCATCAACAGCACGTTTGCGCGTACCGGGTTAGTTGTTCTTATCATCAGGCGCTCTTTAGTAAGGGCCTTCATCGTTAATTCACTCATGTCTTTAATATACGCACTTTCAGGCTTTCCGCGCAAGATGCGTAGCCTAGGGGACGGTTCTCTGGTCCTATGAACTAGAGAACCGTCCCCTGGTTCACGGTTTTAAACTGCGTGCTTATTGCTTAACGGGCATAAAAATGATACAAAATAAGTACTATGAAACCAACACTTATCAAGGACCTTCTTGTGTCCGAACCGGATGGCCGCGAGGTTACAGTATGCGGCTGGGTACGCACAAAGCGCGACAGCAAAAACCTCGTGTTTATGCAGGTTAATGACGGTTCATGTTTTGCCGCCATTCAATTGACTTATGACCGCGAAAACGCAAATAACGGCAATAATGCCGCAAATAATAATTCCAATAATAACGCTGCAGTTGCAGGAACACCGGCAATGGAGGATATGCTTGCAAAAGTTACGACAGGTGCATCTGTCCGTGCTACAGGTAAGCTCATTCCTTCTCCTGCTTCAGGACAGGCTGTTGAGGTTACTCTTGAGACTCTTGAAGTGCTCGGCATCTGCCCGCAGGACTATCCGCTTCAGAAGAAGGGTTGCTCAGTTGAGTTCCTTCGTGAGAAAGCACACCTTCGCGCCCGCACCAACATGTTCGGCGCAGTTGGCCGCATGAGAAGCGAAATGGCTTTTGCCGTACACTCATTCTTCCAGGAAAGAGGCTTCTTCTACTTCAACGCACCACTCATCACCTGCAGTGACTGCGAGGGCGCGGGCGAAATGTTCCAGGTAACAACTCTGGATCTGAACCGCATTGCGGAAGAGGGAATCAAGGCGGGCGCAAAGGGAATGGATCCTGCAAAGGCTGCAAACCTTGTTCAGTACGATAAAGACTTCTTCGGCAAGAAAGCCAGCCTGACCGTTTCAGGCCAGCTTGAGGCTGAGACATACGCAACAGCTCTTTCACGCGTCTACACATTCGGACCGACATTCCGCGCCGAGAACTCAAACACTCCGCGTCATCTTGCCGAGTTCTGGATGGTTGAGCCTGAAATGGCATTCTTTGAGCTTGAAGACGACATGGATATCGCTGAGGACTTCGTAAAGTACCTCTTGAACTGGGCACTCACCAAGTGCGCAGAGGACATGAAGTTCTTCGACCAGCGCGTTCAGCCTGGCATCATTGAGATGCTGACTCACGTACGCGACTCAGACTTCGTCCGCATTTCTTACACAGATGCAGTCAAGAAGCTTGAAGAGAACAACGACAAGTTCGAGTACAAGGCATTCTGGGGATGCGACCTGCAGACAGAGCACGAGCGCTATCTGACAGAGCAGATTTTCAAGAAGCCTGTCATGGTTTACGACTATCCAAAGGAAATCAAGGCTTTCTACATGAAGGCAAATCCTGACGGAAAGACAGTACGCGCAGTCGACGTACTCGTTCCTGGAATCGGCGAGCTCATCGGCGGTTCAGAGCGCGAGGCTGATCTTGAAAAGCTCACCAACCGCATCAAGGAGCTTGGTATGGATCCAAAGGATTACTGGTGGTACCTGGAACTCCGCAAGTTCGGTTCAGTTCCACACTCAGGATTCGGTCTCGGCTTCGAACGCCTGCTGCGCTTTGTAACCGGCATGCAGAACATCCGCGACGTAATCCCGTACCCACGCGCACCAAAGCTGGCTGAGTTCTGATGAAAAAGGCATCCTGACGGATGCCTTTTTTATTGCAGCATAACGCTGACTTTTCCTGCAGTCGTGTCAAACACGGCCACTTTCAGCCGTTCAGCATCGGCGGCGGGAATCTTACCGGAAACTTCAACCGCGGCGCCAAACCGTTCATCCACCTCAGTTACAGAAAAAGACGCGAGCAGCCGCTTCAGCTTTTCGTACTGAGCGTAGTCTGCAGAAAAGCTGAACGCACTTTTCTCAACATATTCTTCAAAAAGCCCCGCGGCTTCTGCTGCATCAAGAACAGCACGGGCCCGGTCACCGTACGCTTTTACAAGGCCGCCTGTTCCAAGCAGGGTGCCGCCGAACCAGCGCGTTACCGTAAGCAGGATGTTGGTCACTCCCCTGCCCTTAAGCACATCAAGCACCGGACGTCCGGCCGTTC